>CAMVAA010000047.1 GCA_947165345.1 uncultured Bacteroidales bacterium | reverse complement strand
TCCTCCACCACCGCCGACGTTGATGCCTTCACCACCACGCTCTTCAGCATCACCCCGACCGCCGAACACGGCGACTGGACCGAGATGAGCGTCGACCTCACGCCCTACGCCGGACAGACCGTCTACATCGCCTTCCACCACCACGACACCTACGACATGAACTACCTCTGGATCGACGACGTCACCATCTCCCCCTACACCCCCGAGCCCCCCGTACCGCAGCCTGTCTTCTACACCGTCACCGTGCGCAGCGCCAACACGTCGATGGGCACCGTCGAGGGTGGCGGCACCTGCCAGGAAGGCGGCATGGTCCGCATCACGGCCCACCCCCACGACGGCTACCGCTTCCTCCGCTGGCAGGACAACAACCGCAAGAACCCACGCGACGTCACCGTCACCGCCAACGCCACCTACACCGCCTACTTCGAGGCCCTCGAGGGCATCGCGGACCTCTCCGCCGACGGCATCGCCGTCTCCGTCAAGGGCTCCGTGCTCACCGTGGCCGGCGCCGAAGGCGAGCGCGTCGTCGTCTCCGACATCATGGGCCGCACTCTCCACAGCAGCGTCGCCTCGGCCACACTGCTCGTCGACCTGCCCGCGGCCGGTGTCTACTTCGTCCGCGTCGGCGACCGGCCGGCCGGCAAGGTGACAGCCTTCTGACGCCCATGCAGCAGCGCACCTTCGATCCCTGGCAGCAGGAAGTCATCGCCATCGGCAGCGGACGCCATCTGGTCTTGGCACCCCCAGGCTGCGGCAAGACCGACATACTGACCGAACGGGTCATCCACGCCCACGCCGCCGGCGTCCCCTACAGCGACATGCTGTGCCTCACCTTCACCAACCGCGCCGCCAAAGGCATGGCTCAGCGCATCGCCGACCGCACCGGCAACCCCGTCCCCGACGACCTCTTCGTGGGCAACATACACCGCTACTGCTCACAGTTGCTCTTCAACGCCGGCGTCGTGAACCACAACTGCGCCATCATCGACGAGAGCGACGTGGAGAACATCATACAGGAAGAACTCTGCAAGCGCCTGCACATCGTGAGCCGCACCACCGAGCTGATGCGCTACCAGCACGCGCTGTGGCAGCTCACGCTGGGCATGCGCGGCGACCTCGTGCTGCATGGCGAACTGCTGCACACCGGGGCCATGACCAAGCTCTGCGACGTGCTGGGCCGCCCGGCCGACGAGAACGGCCTGGCCGAGATCTACGCCGACATCGACGGCCTCACCGCGCGCTACAGCGTGCTCCAGGAGCTCCCTGCCGCCAACACCATGCTCCTTGCCTACGCCTACCAGCAGTATAAGGCCGACAACGACCTGCTCGACTACGACGACCTGCTGGTCTTGGCCTACAAGCACCTGCACGAGGAGAGGGCGGCTATGGAACGCGGTGACAACGGAAGCGAGGCCCCGCACCTCTACCACTGGATCGAAATCGACGAGGTGCAGGACCTGAACTCTCTGCAGTTCGCTCTGATAGACCTCTTCGCCGCCAACGACGCCGTCGTCGTTTACCTTGGCGACGAACAGCAGGCCATCTTCTCTTTCATCGGTGCCAAGTTGGAAACCCTCGAAAGCCTGAAGCGCCGCTGCCGCGGCAACATACACCACCTGTACAACAACTACCGCTCGCCCCACTACCTCCTCGCGCTCCAGAACGACTACGCCGTACGCAACCTCGGCATCGACCGCGACATGCTGCCCTCCACCGGCGACACCACCGTCGCCTCTCCCGCCGACCTCTGCCTGCTCGACGTGGGCGACGCTCAGCTGGAGAGCTACTACGCCGCCCGCTTCGCCAAGCGCTACGGCGAGATGGACAACGCCGACGGGCGCGTGGCGGTGCTCGTGAGCACCAACCGCGAGGCCGACGAGGTGGCCGACGCCATGGCCGCCGCCGCCATCCCACACTTCAAGATAAGCGGCACCGACCTCTTCTCCCAACCCACGGTGCGCCTGCTTCTGGCACACCTCAGCGTGGTCTGCGACGAGACGGTGTTCATCGCTTGGGCCCGCCTCCTCTGGGGCCTCGGCATCACCCCCACCTACACCGCAGCACGCTCCCTGATGCGCGACATGAGGAACTGCGCCCTCCTGCCCACCGACTTCCTCCTCTACGACGACTCCTCCTACCTGCAGCAGTTCGTCCACGCCTACGACTCCGAAGAGCTCGTCATCTTCGACACCGAGACCACCGGCCTCGACCCCGAACAGGACGACATCATACAGATTGCCGCCGTCCGCGTGCGCCAGGGCCGCGTGGTGGGCAAGGCATTCAACATCATACTGGAGACCTCCCTCGAACTGCCCCCGACCGTCGGGGGCCACCCCAACCCCATGATAGAAGTCTACCGCACCAGCCACCGCTACAAGCGGGCCGAAGGGCTGCAGATGTTCATGGACTACTGCAAGGGGAGCGCTCTGGTGGGCCACAACGCCGCCTTCGACTACAGCATCCTCTCGCACAACCTGCGGCGCGAATGCCCGGAGCTGGTGCTCGAAGAGCTCTGCCCCAGGTGCTTCGACACACTGAAATACATACGCCTCGTGCGGCCGCGGCTGCGGCACTACAAACTGGTGAACCTCATCGAGACCCTCCACCTCGAAGGGCAGAACAGCCACCGCGCCGACGACGACATCATGGCCACCCTCTCCCTCCTGCGCTTCTGCCACACGGCCGCCATGCAGCTCGTGGCCGGGCAGCAGATGTTCGCCGCCGCCCACACCAGGCAGATAGCCCGCTTCCGCGAGCGCTACGCCGACATCTACCGCGACGCCGCCCGGCACGACGGCATCGTGTCAGAACTGGAAGAGGTGTACCACCGCCTGACCGCCGCCGGTCTGGCGGAGCCGGTGGCCAAATGGCGACACCTGATACACTACGTGGAGTGCGACCTGATACGCACCGACCTCTACCCCACCCTGCGCAAGCAGCTGGAGCGCTACGTCACCGACCTCTGCACCACCAAGGAGGCCGACCTCTGCGGCGGCTCGCTGCAGGAGCGGTACATCATCTCGACCGTACACAAGGCCAAAGGACTGGAGTTCGACACCGTCATCATCTATCGCGCCATCGACGGCAGCTACCCCGGACAGCGCAGCTGGACGGAGAAACAGATACAGGAAGACGCACGACGCCTCTTCGTGGCCCTCTCGCGGTCGCGGAAGCGGTTGTGTATCATCTACGACAGCTACTACGGCCGCTCGACACACAATCTCTCTCCCTTCCTCGAGAAGGTCAAAGGGCACTTCACCCTCTACCGTCGCACCGTCGACGGCAAGATAAGGGAGGCGTGAGGACAGCCCGCCGTCAGAACTTCACAATGTCGATGAGGCGCACCCCGTCGAGCCACACTGCTATGCAGCCCACGGCACCGTGTTCGCCGGCATCGTCCCAATCGTCGATGGGCTGAAGGGTGTCGGCGTCGACCACCTCGAAATACTCCGGCTCGAAGCGCAGCCCGTCGGGCTGGGGGTTCACCTCGTGGAACGAGGCCAGCGTGTCCAGAACCCACTCCTTCACGTCGTCGACATCCTCGTATTCGGCCATCTCGGCAGCCTGCTCGAGGGTGGCGTTGATGGCGGGAGCCATGGCGCGGGCGGCCGGCGAGAGGCGCATATTGCGGCTGCTCAGCGCAAGGCCGTCGTCGGCTCGCACTATGGGGCATGCAACGAGCTCTATGGGGTACTTGATCTGTTCGAGCAGGGCGCGGATGACGGCAATCTGCTGGTAGTCCTTCTCGCCGAAATAGGCACGGCGGGGCTGTGCGAGGTCGAAGAGGCGGCGCACCACCACGGCCACTCCCGAGAAGTGACCCGGACGGCGCGGCCCTTCCATCACCTCCTCCACCGGACCGAAGTGGTAGACCTCCGTGGGCTCCCCGTCGGGGTACATCTCCTCCACCGTGGGGGTGAAGGCAAGCACCTCGGTGGCGCGGGCCTGCGGGAGCGTACCGATGAGGGCGAGGTCGGCCTCTATGGTGCGGGGGTATTTGGCAAGGTCCTCCTTGTTGTTGAACTGGATGGGGTTCACGAAGAGGCTGACCACGACGAGGTCGTTCTCGCGCGTGGCGCGTTCTATGAGCGAGAGGTGTCCCTCGTGGAGGGCTCCCATGGTGGGCACAAGTCCAATCTCCAAGCCTTGGGCCTTGGCTTTTTCTATGGCCGCGGTGAGTTCGGCGGCACGGGTTATCTGTTTCATCATATTTGTATGTTTTTATGCGTTCGGCTGCTCCCCCGGCAGGGACAGCGGCGTCAGTCTTCTAATCTTTTATTTCTTCGTACGGTGTGAAGCCGTCGTCGTCGCTGTCGTCGTCGGAGCGGCGCTTGTCGGGCATATCCTCGCGCTGGAGGTAGCGGTTGGGCAGTTCGAGGAGGTAGTTGACGACCGTGATGACCAGGCTCAGCAGCAGAGCCGAGCCGAAGCCGCCGATGTCGAAGCCGTCGACGATGGCCGAGGCCATGACGAGGATCACGGCATTGATGACAAACAGGAAGAGGCCCAGGGTGATGGCCGTGACCGGCAGGGTGACCACGATGAGGATGGGGCGCACCAGGTTGTCGAGCAGCGAGATGACCACCGCCGTGAGCAACACCGCCCAGAACGACGAGACCTCCACGCCCGGCAGAAGCCATGCCCCGAGCATGACGGCAATGGAAAGCACGATGAGGCGGGTGAGGCAACCGCCGTGGCCGCTGTAGAAAGTGAGGCCTGTCTTCATAGGTCAATCTCCCCCTTACCCTGCCGCACGAGGGTGATACCGTCGGTGCAGTCGACCACCGTCGAAGGGAGCGGGTCGGCCACGCCGGCGTCCACGACCATGGCCACACGCGACCCGAAGCGGTCGTGTATGAGCTCGGGGTCGGTGTAGTTCTCGGGCTCGTCGCCGCTGTCGCCCAGCGGGCGCACCGAGGTGGCGATGAGCGGCGCTCCGACCTCCTCTATGATGGCACGGGCCACAGCGCTCTCGGGCACCCTGATACCGATAGAGTGGTTCTGATTCTGGTAGTTGCGCGGCACGGCCCCCGATGCCTCCATGATGAACGTGAAGGGGCCGGGCAGCGACCGTTTGAGCAGAGCGAAGGTGTCGCGGTCCATGGCACGCACATACTCCGACGCCTGGCTCAGACTGGAACACAGCATGGAGTACTTGGCCTGCTTAATCTTGAACCCTTTCAACTGCGCTATCTCCTCGACGGCCCGTTTGAACTCCATCGAGCAGGCGAAGGCATAGAGGGTGCCTGTGGGCAGGATGACCACCTCGCCATTGCGGAGCGCGTCGGCCACACGCCTTACTTCCCGCACGTTAGGGTTCTCGTCATAGAGCTTTGTCAGCATACTTCCTTTCGTTAAAAAGAGAGTGCAAAAGTAGCACATTTCCGTGATATGGCAAAATTATTTTCATTCTTTCTTGTCATACAGTGCAATAAAGGGTGTATGGGGTGCGTTATGAGAGACATGAAGAATGTAGTCATAATGCTGGCTGTCATGGCCATGGGCCTGTCGGCCCACGGACAGGAGACGGACTTCGGGCAGTGGTTCAGCGGAGGCACGCTGCGCATCGACTGCCTGCGCGAGGGGTCGGCCCTGGGCGACAGTGTCTGGGTGGCGCGCTGGGTGGACCGCCGCAACCCCTGGCACGGCTCCCACACGCAGACCCTTGACCCCTTCGACGGCGGCGACTACCGCGTGTCGATGCGCGACGCCGCCACGGGACGCGAGATCTACTCGCGCGGTTACAGCAACCTCTTCCGCGAATACAAGGGCACGGCCGAAGGGCGCACCACGAGCCGCCGCTTCGAGGAGACGCTGCTGCTGCCCATGCCGCTGCACGCGGTGGACATAGCCCTCCAGGCGCGCGACACCAACATGAAGCTCTACGACCAGACGGTGGTCCGGTTCGACCCGGCCCGCGACCGGCTCACCGCCGGCCCCGACGCCGACCAGGTCTACGACTACGAAATCCACGGCCCCTCGGCGACGAAGTTCGACATAGCCTTCGTGATGCAGGGCTTCGACGACGAGGACGACATCGTCTACCGCAAGGCCTGCCGGCGCATGGCAGAAAGCCTGTTCGGCCACGAGCCCTTCGCCTCGCGGCGGCGCGACTTCAACATACGGTTCGTGAAAGCCTACGCGGGGGTGGAGTACAACACCTTCGGCGCCGACCGCTACGCCATGACCTTCGCCGTGAGGCTGCTGCACGATGCCGTAGGCACCACGCCGGCCGACCACATCATAGTAGTCATCAACAACCGCACCTACGGCGGCGGCGCGATATACAACTTCTATTCCGTCAGTTCGCTCCACAAGGCAGCCGAGCTGGTGCTCACCCACGAGCTGGGGCACGGCATCGGCGGTCTGGCCGACGAATATGTCGACGAGGAGCTGAGCTACGCCGACCTGCACCGCACCGCCTACGAGCCCCTCGAGCCGAACATCACCAACATGGTCGACTTCGGCAGCAAGTGGCAGTCCATGATAGCGGCCGACACCCCCATACCGACGCCGGCCGACGACGCCGTGCCGCGCACGGAATGCGGGCCGCTCGGGGCCTACGAGGGGGCCGGCTACTCGTCGACCGGGGTGTTCCGTCCCACCATGCGCTGCATGATGCGCGACTACGCCCCCTTCTGCCCAGTATGCGCCAAACGGCTCAACCAGATAATAGACCTCTACACACGATGAGAAGACTGATTCTTGCACTGGCAGCCCTTGCGGCCCTGACGGCCCTCCCGTTGGGATGCACCCCCGAAGAGTACGCCGACGAGCGGACCGTGAAGCTGGACTTCTCGGCCGACACCGTCAGCTTCGACACCGTCTTCACCACCATGGGCACGGCCACGCGGCAGCTGAAGGTGTACAACCGCAGCACGCACGACATCGAGCTGAGCAGCGTGACACTGAAACACGGCCGCCACAGCCGCTTCCGCCTGAACGTGGACGGCGACACGTCGATGGTGGCCCGCCACGTGGAGCTTCAGGGCGGCGACAGCATCTTCATATTCATAGAAGCCTGCATCGACCCCAACGAGAGCACGGCGCCCTTCCTGCGGACGGACTCCATAGTGTTCGGCAACGGACAGTGCGTGCCGCTGCAGGCCTACGGGCGCAACGCCGTCTACCACCGTCTCGCGCCCGGCGACAGCTCGTGGTTCTGCCGGATAGACTGCGCCGCGTGGGACAACAGCCGCCCGCATGTCTTCCTCTCGCCGGCCGCGGTGATGGAAGGGAACACACTGACCCTGCGGGCGGGCGACGAGCTGTACTTCGGCGACGGGGCGATGCTCATCATAGACAGCGCTGCGACCCTCGACGCCCGCGGGACGGCCGAGCGGCCCGTCCTCTTCACGTCGCTGCGCCAGGAGGAGTGGTACCGCCACCTGCCCGGGCAGTGGCTCTTCATCTGGCTCTACAACTTCAGCACGGGCAACGTCATAGACCACGCCATCATAGAAAACGGCACCGCTGGGCTGCGCTGCTACCCGGGCTCGCAAGCCACCGTGAGCAACACGGTGGTGCGGCAGATGAGCGACGCCGGGCTCGTGGGGCAGAACGCCACGGCCAGCGTGCACAACATGCTCGTCTACGACTGCTACAGCGCCCTCGCCCTGATAGGTGGAGGCGAATACAGCTTCAGCCAAAGCACCTTCGCCGACTACTGGAATTACATAGGCAAGAGCCGCGACACGGCCGCCGTCATCATCTCGAACCACTACTACCTGCCCGACGGCAGCTACACCGGGGCGGACATGCGGAGGGCCGACTTCACGAACTGCATCGTCTACGGCAACCACCGCAACGAGGTGGCCGTCAGCAGCAAGCCGCCCTTCGCCATGAGCTACAGCTTCACGCGCTGCCTTGTACGCGGCGGCGAGTGGGACGCCGACCCCCTGTTCACCAGTGTCGAGGACGACGACTACAGCCTGCAGGAAGACTCGCCGGCCGCCGGCATCGGCTACCAACCCTGACACAACGACACGACAACATATACACAGAAGACCATGTACGAATATATCAAAGGCGAGCTGGTATCACTCGAACCCACGCAGGCCGTCATCGACTGCGGCGGGGTGGGCTACCTGCTGGAGATAACGCTCAACACCTACGAGGCGCTGCGGCGCGCCGAAAGCCGCGAGACCAAACTCTACGCCCACCTGGTGGTGCGCGAAGACGCCCACCAGCTGTTCGGCTTCGCCGAGATGGCGGAGCGCGAGATGTTCCGCATACTGATAGACGTCAACGGAGTGGGCAACCAGACCGCCCGCATGATGCTCTCGTCGCTGACCGTGGACGAGCTGCGCAACGCCATAGCGGCGCAGGACGTGAAGAAGGTGCAGCGTGTGAAAGGCATCGGCGCGAAGACGGCGCAACGCATCGTGCTGGAGCTGGCCGACAAGGTGGGCGCCGTGGGCGCCGGAGCCAAGCCGGCCGGAAGCGCCGACACGCAGGCACGGGACGAGGCCATGACGGCGCTCACCATGCTCGGCTTCGCGAAGCCGGCCGTGGAGAAGCTGCTCATGAACGGCGACTGGACGGGCATGACCGTGGAAGACATCATCAAGGAAGGCCTCAGGAAGCTATAACACAAAAACAACATAACATCAAAAACACATCAAAATTATGAAAGGGAATCAGATACCGTTCAAGAAGAACATGATTCAAGGCGGCGCCATCGTGCTGGCGGCCTTGGTGCTGGGCATCTTCATGGTGTGCACCGTGAAGACGCTGAAGTCGTATGACGACACCGTCAAGGTGCGCGGCCTCTGCGAGAAGGAGGTGCCGGCGGACCGCGTGGTGTGGCGCATCAGCTACAGCGAGAAGAGCAACGACCTTGCGGAGCTGCGCAACACCATCCGCAAGAACAACGACGTCATCGTGAAGCTGCTGCGCGAGGCGGGCTTCCCGGAAGAGGAGATCAAGGTGGCCAACGCCAACTACGACGACCGCTACAACTGGAGCAACAACGTCTCGCAGATCACCTTCCGCTACCAGGTGAACCAGACGGTGACGGTCTTCACCAAGAACCTGGAGCTGGTGCGCAAGCTTCAGCAGACGCTGGAGACCGACCTGGTGAACCGCAACATACTGGCCAACAGCTATGCCGACTACCAGTACCTGGGGCTCAACGACATCAAGCCGGCCATGATAGCCGAGAGCCTTGAGAACGCCCGCACGGCGGCCGACGAGTTCGCCAAGAACTCGCACAGCCGGATCGGCAAGATGCGCACCGCCTCGCAGGGCTACTTCGAGGTGGAAGACCTCGACGAGAACACGCCGCAGGTGAAGAAGGTGCGCGTGGTCACGACCGTGGAGTACTACCTGAAATAGGAACCGGCGCCGACAGGGTGCCCGAAAGGAGGTGTCCCGCAAGCCTCGACAGAGGGGTTTGCGGGACATTGTTCTTATTGATGGCGTATCAATAACACAGGGAACAAGTCACTTCCTTTCAACCACCTTCTGCACAACCACTCTGCGGGCAGGTTGAATACAGATGGCAGTTTTAATTTCCAGCAACATATATTCCTGGAAGGACATGGCAGACTCGTCTATCGGTCCATTACCATAACAATAGGTACGGTCCTGGACACCCCTCCTTTCGAAGGATAGCGATAGATTCCCACCTGCCTGAAGCATTTTCCCTGCGGAGCTTTAATGACCTGCTTATCATAGTATGGTACATCCTCCTCGTTGTATAGCAAAGCATTAATACCGCTATAGAAGGAAGAATAACCATCCCCTCTCCCCCTTGCCAATGCAGCACCATCCCCCAAGGCTTGGAAAACTTCAAAGCTCGACTCGTCAATTATGTCTCCGGGACCTTCAAAGAATTCCATTCCGTTAGACATTTTTCCTGCAGGATCATTATCCGCATTGATAGCTACACCGATAATCACCAATGCAATCATTGTCAGGACAACACCCGACAATACACCCAGAAGGTAAACCCAAATCTTTTTCATAGTATTTATTGCTTAAAGGTCATCGATAGCACTGGAACGGACCTTGTCACCATTCATAGTGTCTTCGTAAATAAGAATAACATAGCACTCCAACCTATCATTATGATCAATACGGAGTTCTATTGCACCACCGTCTGTTGTGAAGTCTGTTATGTATCTGCACTTGTCATATTTGACATAGTGCATTTTCATATTGTCATTATCAACTCCGCCATACGCTTGGAATTCCTCGATGACAGACTCCGGTTCTCCGTATTTTTGCGTCAGCATCTCTTTAAGAGACACATAGTCATCGTAAAGGTGCATCCATGAGTCTTTTGAGGGGAACATAACGGCGACACGATACACACTGCCAGACTCATGGGCGACAGCAGCAATTGTGCAACCTTTGTAAGCAGCAAACTCACCTTTTAAGACCGCCACCCCTTGTTCTGTTCCAAGATGGGTCAATCCTTTTTGTTTGAGCTTGCCCACAAACTCGCTCAGTGTTCCGTCAACAGGAACGCCTTTGAATGTAAGGTGTCCTGTTTGTGCCGATACGGTCAACACCGTAAACAGCATCATTGCTAATAAGATTCTCTTCATAGTTGTAGTTATTAAAATAAAGCGTGAATATTTCATTTGAACTTATTCTTGATAGCGGTGCTGGTACAACCTCTGGAGATAATAAGCCACGAAATGATTCACGCCATCGCGTGAACTTCCGCTTCTTACTCTATCTCCCATTGTAAAGTTACCAGCTTTCTATCAAGAGAACAAGAGCGTCAGCTCAGTATGTCAGTATTTTATTGTTGTTGTGTTATATCATATTTTTGAATTAGCTTATTTGGTATTATTATTTCACCATGGCGGTGATAGTATCTATCATTTCTTTGGCGGGGGCCATCTTTTGTTGCAATTCTTCCTGAGTGACCTTGTAGGTACAGTTGTACTCTCCTTCTTCCCGTATTGCTTCCATCTGACTGTAGAGAGCACCGTATTCCTTTGGCAAGCGCTCCGTTCGGATGTAGTAGTTGCCAAACAAGATATGCGACCCCTTGTGACTGTTGACCGCATGGCGATCGTGAATCAGCAATGCACTTACAATATGAAACAATGCATAGTACAGTCGTCCGGCAGCGCCACTCCACGACTCTTTCTCCATCAACCAGACAGCTTCGTTGTAGGCGACCTGTGCCTTTTCTATTTCAAGGCCGACCACGATGGTGCGTTCTTCGTCAGTAAGGCTCATTTTATTACTATTTTATCTTGTTCGACATTTTTGTAGAAAGGAGAGAACGACCACGACTGCCAGTCTTTTTTGGTGTAGATATGAGGGTTTATTTCCGCCCATATTTCCCAGCCGGCTTCGCGCATGGGGAATCCGTATCGGTCATGGTCCTCACCTGTGATGCGGTCTTTGTCGAGCAATATCAGCAGGTCGTAGTCGCTGTCAGGGCGAGCGTCGCCACGGGCGCGCGAACCGTAGAGCCACAGCGAAGCCCCCTCGGGGAGGATCTTCTCGCCGAGTTGTCTGATTTGTTCTATGACCTGTTTCTGCTCCATTTTTCAAAATGCAAAAGTAAGAACAATATCTGAAATGGCCAAATCAGACTTCGATTTCGCCGCCGATGCGGTCGTCGCCCCAGACGGCGTACATGTTGGTGCGGCCTTCGTGGAGGGTCATTTTGCCGGCTTGTTCGAGGTGGAGGCGGTAGAAGACGCACTGGTGGAGGGAGGCTTGGCGGCAGACGACGTCGGTGGCGAAGGCTTCGCAGGTGGGTGCGCCGCAGACGCCGCAGTCGATTTGCGGGAGGCGGACTTTCATCTGTTCGATTTTCTCCATTTTCTCGAGTGCTTTGCTGATGTCGGGGTCGAGGACCATCATGGAGCGGGGCTGGACTTCGTCGAGGACGGCGTGGTCTATGAGGTAGTCTTTGTATTGTTCCATTTCGCGGTCGCGCGCCATTTCGCCGTTGCGTTCGCGCTCGGCGGCTTTGCGGGCGCGGGCATACATGCGTTCGCCGCAGAGGAAGCGGTTGTCGACGGAGAGGAGCGCGCCGGCGCAGGATTGGTCGCAGGCACGGAGTTCGAGGAATTCGACGCCTTCGACTTCGTCGTTTTCGAGTTTTTCGAGGAAGTCCATGACGTTTTCGATGCCGTCGATGGCGTAGGAGCGCTTGGCGGTGCAGATGCGGCGTTCGCCGTTGGTGAGTGTGGAGAGGATGGCGTCGGCGCTGAGGCGCTGGCGCGACAGGGGCGGGTACTGGTGGTTTTTGCCTTGGTCTTTGATGTGTTTGTAGACGCGGTTGTAGAGGAGGTTCATGTTGATGACGCCGTCGATGAGGCTTTTTTCTTCGCCGACGGGTGCTTTGACGGCGGCGACTTTGGCGGCGCAGGGTGTGATGTAGAAGAGGCCAATCTCGTGGCGCGGGATGCCGCGGCTGACGAGTTCCTGGACGGCGTACATGGCGCTGAGGTCGAGGGGGACTTTGATGGGGAGGACGTTTTCGGTGAGGGAGGGGTATTTGATTTGTATGAGTCGGACGATGGCGGGGCAGAAGGATGAGATGAGCGGCCGGACGTCGGGGTGCTGGCGGGCGTAGCGTTCTTTGGCGTCTTTGTATATCATGGCGGCGCTTTCGACCTCCATGACGTGGGCGAAGCCGAGTTCCCGGAGGGTGGCGTAGACGCGCGAGACGCTGATGTCGTCGGGGAACTGTCCCATGAAGACGGCTGGGAGGAGAGCGACGGAGTGGGGGTACTGCCGGATGTCTTCGAAGTCGTCGTCTTTGATGCGGATGGCCTGAGCCGGGCAGACTTCGTAGCAGCGTCCGCAGTCGACACAGCGGTGTTCCTGTATCGACGCTTTGCCGCCGTGGATGCGGATGGCCTCGGTGGGGCAGATCTTCATGCAGCGGGAGCAGCCGATGCAGCGCGGTTCGTCTATCTGGAGAGCGTGGTAAAACATATTGCCAATTTATTTTAACGGCGAATTAAACGAATTGAACGAAGCTACGCAGGTCAATTGTTGGCGAATTACTCGAATTGATTTGCATTCGTCGTCTTCCATTGCATAACTTGAAGGGCTTTAACTGAAGTTGACTTCCATTTCGACGGTGGTGCCGACACCGACTTCGGAGGTGACATTGAGGCGGTCGACGTTTTTCTGCATGTTGGGGAGGCCCATGCCGGCGCCGAAGCCCATGTCGCGGACTTCTGGGCGAGCGGTGCTGTGGCCTTCCTGCATGGCCCATGCGATGTCGGGTATGCCGGGGCCTTTGTCGGCGACGACCATACGGATTTTGTCGGGGTCGATGTCGACGAGGACTTTGCCGCCGTAGGCGTGGGCGATGGCGTTCACTTCGGCTTCGTAGAGCGCCACGACGACGCGCTTGACGACCTGCGGGTTGACGTTGAGCTGCTTCAGCGTTTTCTTGACGGAGCTGGAGGCCTTGCCGGCGTTGACGAAATCGCCTTCTATGACTGTGTATTCCTGATGCATTTTTTCAGTTATGTGTTACGAGTTACGAGTTAAAAGCTGCCACCCGAGGGAATTTTCTTAACTCTTGACTCCTAATTAAAACAACGGTTTCATGCCCAGTTCCCAGAGGAGGCCGCAGGCTTTGAACATGGAGTAGGGGCAGCAGATGAGAACCATGTCGTTCTCTTCGGCCAGTTCGACCATGTCTTCGGTGGGGCGCTTGTTGCGGACGAAGATGACCACCTCGAGGTTGGCCATGTCGCAGGTGCGGATGGTCTGCACGTTGCAGAGGCCGGTGACGAGGACGGGTGTGTCTTTGAGGGTGAGCACGTCGCTCATGAGATCGGAGGCAAAGCAGTGCTCCACCTCCATATCCAGCCTCTCGGTGCCGAGGGGCACCGTGGCGTCAAGTTTGTCGACGATTGTCTGTAAAGTCATAATCTACTTGTTAATGGATTGAGGTTCTATTTTCAGACTGCAAATATACGCAAATTCTTTTGATTTGGAGGCAGACGGTCAAAAAAAATATATACGTTACGAATAATCATACATTTAACGGTCGCGGCGGCGCGGAGGGGGCGGCGGCGGGAGGGCGGCGGCGGGAGGCGGGGAGGCACTTTTAGAGGGGTCGACGGGCAGTCAGGACCCAGGGAGGGGGTAGAGAGGAC
>CAMVAA010000046.1 GCA_947165345.1 uncultured Bacteroidales bacterium | reverse complement strand
TGGGCCAAGGTGCAGGGCGACCGGTTCCCGAACCTGGTGCTGCGCCTGTTCCACACGGAGCTGGAAGCCGTGTATGAGGAGAAGAACATCGGCATGGCGCAGGACAACCGCAGGGTGAACGAAGAGATGATGTCGGCCCTGTTCCCGCACCACCCCTACGGCACGCAGACCACGATAGGCACCATAGAGCACCTGAAGAACCCGTCGATGAAGAACATACGCGAGTATCACGCCGCCTACTATGTGCCGAACAACATGTGCGTGGCCATGGCCGGCGACTTCGACCCCGACGAGGTTATCAAGATAATAGACAAATACATGGGCAGCTGGACGCCGGGCACGGTGCCCACGTTCACCAAGGTGAAAGAAGCCCCCATCACGACGCCTGTGGTCCGCCTGGTCAACGGACAGGACCCGGCCAACCTCACGATAGCGTACCGAATAGAGAGCGGCAACGGTAGCCGCGACGTCCTCCTGGCGCAGGCCATGGAGATGGTGCTGAACAACGGCTCGTGCGGCCTGATAGACCTCAACCTGAACCAGAAGCAGCTCTGCCTGGGCGCCTACGCCGGCACCTATGCGCTGAACGACTATGCCGCCTTCATCCTCGGCGGCCGTCCCATGCAGGGCCAGACCCTCGGTCAGCTGCGCGACCTGCTGCTGGAGCAGATGGAGCTGGTGAAGAGGGGAGAGTTTGACGAGAGCCTCATCGAGGCCTCGATCAACCAGATGAAGCTCCAGATTATGAAGCAGGCCGAGAGCAACGACAGCCGTGCCAGCCAGATGGCCTACGCCTTTGTGGAGCACCGCTCGTGGGGCGACGTCTGCAACGATATCAACGAGCTGGCCAAGATCACGAAGAAAGACATCGTGGACTTCGCCAACCGCATCTGCAAGGACAACAACTACGTCATCGTCTACAAGCACCAGGACACCCCCGACCCGGTGACCAAGGTGCAGAAGCCCGCCATCACCCCCATCTTCGTGAGCCGCGACACTGAGAGCCCGTTCCTGGCCAGCATCAAGGCCGATGCCGCCAAAGCCAAGCCCATCCAGCCCGTCTTCGTCAACTTCAAGAAAGACCTCCAGAAGGGCAAAACCGCCAACGGCAGCGAGGTTCTCTATGTGCAGAACGTCGAGAACAAGACCTTCAACCTGCAATACCGCTTCAATTTCGGCTACGCCGCCGACAAGGCCATAGACCTGGGCTCCGACCTGGTGGAATATCTCAATACCGACAAACACACTGCCGAACAGCTGCAGGAAGAATTCTATAAGCTGGCCTGCAGCTATAACATCCACGTAGGAGACGAGGACATCACTGTGGGCATCAGCGGCCTGTCCGAGAATATGGAGAAAGCCATGACCCTCGTGGAGGAAATCATGGCCACATGCCAGCCCGACGACGAGGCGCTGCAGATGCTTGTGGAGCGTCTCATCAAGAGCCGTACCGACAACAAGACCAACCAGCGTGCCGCTTTCCGCGCCCTGAACACCTACGGCGTATGGGGAGAGGAATACATCAAGGAGAACACCGAAAGCGATGCCCAACTCCGCGCCTACACCGCCAAGCAGCTCACCGACGCCCTCCACGGCCTCTTCCAGTACAAGCACCGCGTGCTCTACTACGGCCCGTTGAGCCTCAAGGAGGCCACCGCTGCCGTCAACAAGATTCATACCGTGAAGCCCACCAAGGATGTTCCCGCCAACAAGATCTTCCATCCCCAGGCTGTCAACGAGAACACGGTGTTCTTCGTCAACTACGACGCCAAAAACACCTACGTCACCGAATACTTCCGTGGCGAGCACTACAACACCGCCATCTCACCCAAGGTATATCTCTTCAACGAATACTTCGGAGGCTCGATGAATGCCATCGTCTTCCAGGAGATGCGTGAAAAGCGCAGCCTTGCCTACAGTGCCAGCAGCTACTACAGCAACAGTGGACACAAGGACGGCTACTTCTACAACAGCGCCAACGTCATCACCCAGAATGACAAACTCTTCGACGCTCTCGACGCCTACGAGGAACTCTTCAACGACATGCCCCAGGCCGAAGCCAACTTCAAGCTGGCCAAAGATGCCCTCATTGCCAGCAGCCGCACTAAACGCACCACCAAGATGGCCATCATCAGTGTCTACCTGCACTGCGAGCGCATGGGTCTCAAAGAACCTCTGAACAAGCAAAACTTCGCCGCCTACCAGAAGATGACCATGAACGACCTCACCAGCTTCCAGAAACAGTACATAAAAGGCCAGAAGAAGGCCTACCTCATCCTCGGCAAGGAGAGCGAGATAGACTTCAACAAACTGGCCAAGTTCGGCAAGGTAAAGAAACTGACGCTGGACCAGATATTCGGCTATTGACAAACGGACACGGAGCATGAGGCTTAGGCTTGTTGTACAAGGCTGCGTGGTCGCACTGGCGACGATGTTCTGGCTCCCCCTGCGGGGCCAGAACATCAGCGTCGGCAATGCGCCTACGGGTAGTGCGCGGGCCTTCGTGGAGGAACACCTCGTTGGCGATGGAGTGTACATCTTCAACGTGAGGTTCAACGGCGACAGCAGTCTGACATCGGATACGCGCACGCAGATAGGCACCTTCGACGCCAACGGCTTCGTGCCGCTGTATATGGACTCGGGGGTGGTGATGGCAACGGGAAAGATAAGTGTGGCCCAAGGGCCGAACAGTAGTGAAGAGAAGTCGACGCCGGCCACAGTGCCATACGTCGACAACCAGGTGAGGCCCCTGTTGCAGCCCTCAGACCAAATTATAGAGTGTGCGACGCTGGACTTCGACTTTGTGAGTGTGTCGCCCTTCGTGACGGTGAACTACTGCTTCGGGAGCGAAGAGTACCCGCAGTATGTGTGCTCGCAGTACAACGATGTGTTTGCCTTCTACATCACGGGTCCCGACCCTGCGACCGGGCAGACGCGCACGTGGAACATGGCGAGCATACCCCACACCGCCTCCACGGCCTGGCCGGACGGCATAGCAGTGGCCATCAACAGCGTCAACGACGGCGAGCCGCGCACCAGTGGCAATGGCTCGAACTGCTTCTACAACTTCTCGCAGTACTATGTAGAGAACGTGTGGCCGCAGGGGGTGCAGTACAACGGCTTCACGCAGAAGCTGGCGGCGAGCGCCAACATCATGCCCTGCCAGCAATACCACATGCACATCACGATCTGCGACATAGGCGATGAGCGGCGCAACAGCGGCGTTTTCCTGGAGTACGGCAGCCTGAACAGCCCGATGGCGCAGGTGAACCTCTCGAACGGGGACGGCGACACCATAGTGCACAGCCACCCGGTGACAGTGCCGGTGACGGTGGCCGGGAGCGACTACGGCTACGGCAGGGCCACTCTGCGCTTCGGCGGGACGGCCCGAGTGGGCGAGGACTACCTCTGCATCAGCTCGAGCGGCGACACCCTCAACACGCTGCACAACAGCGTGGACATCAGTGCGGCGGACCATACGCTGACCTTCGTTGGGGCGCCCGGGGTGGTGATAGAGGACACGCTGACGATAGAGGTGGCAATGCAGATATCGCTCTGTCCGCAGTATCCGGCCTTAGGGACCGACGACACGTTAAGGTTCGTGCTTGTGGAGGACGACATCGTGGCGCTGAAAGACACCGTGATACGTGCTGCCGACACCTGCCGGTATGTGGGCGTGGAGGTGGCCTATGCACGCCGACCGCTCCGCTTCAGGTGGGAGCCGGAGGACGGCATCGACCACCCGGACCAGCAGTACTCCACGGCCAAGATAGGGGAGAACCGCGAATACCACGTGACTGCCGTCGACGACATGGGCAACCGAGGGACGGCGACGGTGAGTGTGATTATAGGCGGCGACGGGGTAGAGGAGCCCCAGAGAGGTGGCATTGTGGTCTACCCCAATCCGACGGACGGGCTGCTGCATGTGGAGGCCACCGGCATGAGGGAGGTGCGGCTTGTGTCGGCCGCAGGGGTGTGCGTGTACAGCCGTCGCTGCGACAGCGACAGAGTGGCCATAGACACGGCGCCGTATGCGGAGGGGATATACGTGCTGCAGGTGACGACGACGGCGGGAAGACACGAGACGCCGGTCGTGGTGCAGTAGGAGAAAGATTATTAAACACTAACGATATGAAACACTATTACAAGAGAAGAGTGCTGGTGCTGGCGGCCGCCCTGCTTACTGCATTTGCCGCCGAGTCGCGTCCGGTGGACGCAACACAGGCCCGCCGAGTGGCGGAGGCCTTCATGGCCACGGCCGGAGCCAACGACCGGGGCAAGGCAACCTTGGTGGAGGACGGTTTCGACGGCCTCTACGTCTTCAACTTCGAGAGAGGCGGCTTCGTGATAGTGGCCGCTGACGACTGCGCCAAGCCTGTGCTGGGCTACTCCGCGACGGGCAGTTTCCGGGTCGACAATATGCCGGCCAACGTGCGCGGGTGGCTGGAGGACTATGACCGCAGCGTGGCCCAGCTGCGCGGCGAGGTGGGCAGCGAGGCCGGCAGCGGCAGCGACGAAGTGGCTGCCGAGTGGGCGAGCCTCATGCACGGCGAAGGGCTGCGGCCGCTCACGCTGACTGCAGTGGCCCCGATGCTGACCACCACGTGGAACCAGAGTCCGCTGTACAACGACCAGTGTCCCTACGACTCCGCCTACGGAGAGAGGGTGGTTACCGGCTGTGTGGCCACGGCGACGGCGCAGATAATGAAATACTGGAACCACCCTGCCACGGGCTACGGCAGCCACAGCTACACGGCGCAGAACGACCGCATCAACTACGGTGTGCTCACGGCCGACTTCGGCAACACGAGCTATGCGTGGACGTCGATGCCCAACGCGCTGACGTCGGTGAGCAGCCAGGCGGAGATAGACGCCGTGGCGCAGCTGATGTACCATGTGGGTGTGGCCATAGAGATGGGGTACAACGTCGGTGCGCAGGGTGGCAGCTACGCCTACAACCACAGCGACTACAACCCTTCGGCGATGAGCGCCTTGAGGGACTACTTCAAGTACTCGCCGGACATGGCGGTCGTCTACAGGAACGGCATGGACGACGCAGTGTGGTGCGCTACGCTGCGCGGCGAGCTGGACCAGCAGCGCCCCATACTGTACGACGGCAGAGACAACAGCGGGCACAGTTTTGTCTGCGACGGCTACGACCAGAGGGGCTACTTCCACTTCAACTGGGGCTGGGGCGGCTACTGCGACGGCTACTACGCCATGGGGGCGTTGAACCCGACGCCCGGCGGGACTGGCGGCAACGCCACGGGCCGCTACAACGGCAACAACACCGCGGTGCTGGGCATCAAGCCGCTGGCCAGCTTCGGCAACGGCGGCACTGTCACGGTGACGGCCACAGGCGGCGACACGACGTGCAGCGTGGCAGGCGGCGGGACCTACAGTTTCGGCGACATGGTGACCCTCAACGCCACGGCTGGCGCGGGCTATCGCTTCGAAGGCTGGGGCGACGGCAGCATGGACAACCCGCGCACGTTCACCATGACGGGCGGCGACTACACCCTCACGGCGCGCTTCGAGCCCATAGGCACAGACACGATGA
Organism: uncultured Bacteroidales bacterium; assembly: GCA_947165345.1. Lineage (GTDB taxonomy): Bacteria > Bacteroidota > Bacteroidia > Bacteroidales > P3 > Colimorpha. The sequence goes on along the minus strand of CAMVAA010000046.1, from coordinate 8,893 downwards.
GCTACTGCGGCGACAGGGGAATGACGAGCAACTGGGGCGAGTTTGAGCAGGGATTCGAAAAGTATTGGGGCATCAAGTTGCCGGCGTCGACGCTCACGGCGGGGCAGAGCCTGAGGGCTGTGGAGTTCTATGTGGGTGCGGACTACTATGACGGCAATGTGGAGATGACGGTGTACAGCGGGACGGACACGCCGACCGACGTGGTTTACACCACTTCCACCTACCTTGGATACTCCGACCGCGACAGCTGGCTGCCGCTGTATCTGCCCACGGCGTGGACCGTGGAGGCAGGCAAGAGCCTGTGGATTACCTTCCGCTGCACGGACATCCTCTTCCCGGCCACGATCACCTCGAGCAGCGGCAACCCCGACGGCTTCCTGTACGGAGCCGCCTTCCAGCCGGACCCCGAGTGGACAAGATTCTCCTATATGATACGCGCCCGATTTGACGCGCCGGTCATGGCGGCGGACGGCGACACCATCTCGTACTGCGGCGACCGAGCCATTGCCGGGACCGCTAGTGTGGACGAGTGGGGCATTCTCCTTCCGGCCGCAGAGCTGCAGGGGCGCAACTACCTGAAGAGCGTCAAGGTGTATGCCTATGAGAGCGGCGTCTGCGAGCTGCACGTCTACCGCGGCGGCAGCGAGGCACCCGCCACGCTGGTGCACACGCAGCCGAGCTACGTGCTCGACTGGGGCTGGCACGAGGTGGTGTTGGACAGCACCATTGCCATAGCGCCGGGAGACAGCCTTTGGATTACCTTCACCAGTCCCATGGACGACTACTATTTGGCCATGCCCTTATGCCGATATGCAGGAAACGACAACAGCAACTGGATGCGCATGGGACAACAGTGGATGCATGCCGGGAGCGACCGCTATGGGCAAGACTATTCGCTGATGATAAAGGCTGTGACGTCGGTCACGATGCCTGAAGTGCCGCGGCCGACGGTGGTGCTGTTGGGAGAGAGGTATGTGAAGGTGGGAGAGCAGACTACATTCACAGCGCTGCACAGCAACACGGCCACTGTGAGTTGGAATGTACCCGGAGGAGCCACTGTGACCTATAACGGGGATGTGGCGGATGTGGTGTGGCCCCAGACGGGGTGGTACAGAATCGAGGCCACGGCAACGAACAGCCACGGCGACAGCACGACGTACAAGTGGGTCGAGGTGGTGGACTGCGGTGACGCGGTGACAAGCTATCCGTACGTCAACTACTTCAACGCGGACGACAACATGCTCTGCTTCGACACTGTCGACGGCGACGGCGACGGAAACGGATGGGAGCTCGGCGACGGAAGAGCATACTCGCGGTCGTACGGTTGGAGCAGTGAGGGTATTGACACCCTCGCACCCGACAACTGGCTGCTGCTGCCCAAGATGGCGACCATGGCCGAGGCATACTACAGTCTGCAGTGGTCGGTGTATCCCCATCCGTACTCGTGGGACGGCGAAGTCAGTCTGCACTACGGGGTGTACATAGACACCACCTGCGGCAGCGCCCCGCAGAACTATATTCTGGTGGGAGAGTACACCGAGACCGTGGCGGAACCGGTAAACCACACGGTGGACCTCAGTGCCTATGCCGGGAAGAGCTTCCGCCTGGCTTTCCGCCACTACAACAACCACAGCGCCACGAGTTTCGCTCTGACCTCTGTGCGTGTGGACGAGCGGGTGCCCATCTACCGCGAGGGGGACACCATCTCGTACTGCGGAGGGCATTCGATCAGCGGCAACCTGGGCTATACCGGCGGCGTCACCCACTGGGGCGTGAAGTTCGAGCCGGAACACCTGGTGAACTACAGTGCGTTGTCCGCGGTGATGGTGTGTACATACTATGCCGGCGACTACACGCTGAAGGTGTGGCAAGGCGGAGTGGACGCGCCGGGGAACCTGGTGTACAGCAAGGACACGGCCTTCGAGGCGGGTACGGCATGGCGCGAGATAGAGTTGCCGCAGCTTGCGGTGGACAATGCGCAGCCGCTGTGGATCACCTTTACCTCGACGGCCATGTATCCGGCACTGTACGCCACCTTCTGCGGCGAGCTGAACAGCAACTACATCAGCGGAGACGGCCAGTCGTGGGCTCACGCGACGGACTACGGCTACAATGGGTCGTGGATGATCAAAGCAGTGCTGTCGGGCGAGACCGAGGTGGACTGCGACAGCTATGTGCTGCCCTACAGGGCCGACTTCACGCGGTGCTGGACGGCCGAGGGCGGTGCCTATGCGGTGGATGCCAGCCGCGCCTCGCTGAACGGGCCTGGGCAGAGGCTTGTCGGCCCGTGGTTCGAGGCACCGGAGGGGACGTGTAACGTCAGGATGCGGTATATCCGTGACTATGAAAACGAGTGGTACAGCGAGGACTCGGCAGTGACTGTCTATTTGACGGTAGAGACAGAGTCGACAGGAGAGGGCGAGGTCCAGCGGTGGGGAAACACGCTATGGAACAACGAGGAGCTGCGCACCAGCATGTTCGTCAGTGCAGGTGGTCGTTACCGGTTGGTGATTGAATACGGCTCGGAACAGCCGGTGCAGATGTTGCACATAGCGGACCTGGCGGTCTTCAGTTATCCGATGACCCTCGACGTAGAGGCCCCGGAGTCGGTGTATGCGGGAGACACACTGACCATGACAGCCACAGCCACCATGCCCGACGAAGCAGAACTGATAAGTTGTGAATGGGAAGGAAGCATATTCCGTGACAATGTATTCGTGCCGGTGGACGACCCGTCGATAAGCATACTTGATAACGAAAACGGACAGATGAGAATCGTATGCCGTACGCCGGGGAGGTACTTTTTCTTCGCATATCTGGGGGTATACTCTGCAGAGTGGGATTGTAGTGCAGAAATGTCCCGTCAAGTGGCGGTCAATGTTATCGAGCGTGGGCCGAACGGCTGCGACGGCGTGGAGCAGGGGCCAGAGGCAAGGGTTTATGCCGCGGACGGACACATCGTGGTGGAGCAGCTGACGGACGACGAGGTGACGGTGTACGACATGGCCGGGCGCAGGGTGACGAGCCGAGCGAGTGCCGTGGGCGGCCGGGTGACCGTGGCGGTGCCCGCATCGGGCGTGTATATGGTCCGCATCGGGGAGCGAGCGGCCCGCCGGCTTGTGGTGGTGAAGTAAAGATTATTTGGCTGGATGAATAATTATGTGTAATTTTGCAGCCCCTAAGGAAACAACAAAGAAACAGTAAAGATATGACACTCGAAGAATTCCAGAATGAACTGCGGATGGGTATTCCCGATCCGCTGCCCGAACCTCAACCCTACGACCCGACGGTGAACCACGCGCCCAAGCGCAAGGACATACTGACGCCGGCGGAGAAGAAGCTGGCCATCCGGAACGCGCTGCGCTACTTCCCGGCCAAGCACCACAAGATGCTTGCCAAGGAGTTTGCGGAGGAGCTGAAGGAGTACGGCCGCATCTACATGTACCGTCTGCGGCCGACGTACAAGATGTACGCGAGGCCGATAGAGGAGTATCCGGCGAAGTGCCGCCAGGCGGCGGCCATCATGCTGATGATACAGAACAACCTCGACCCCGCGGTGGCGCAGCATCCGCACGAGCTTATCACCTACGGCGGCAACGGAGCCGTGTTCCAGAACTGGGCGCAGTATCGTCTGGTGATGAAGTACCTGAGCGAGATGACCGACGAGCAGACGCTGGTGATGTACAGCGGTCACCCGATGGGTCTCTACCCGAGCCACAAGGATGCGCCGCGGGTGGTGGTCACGAACGGCATGATGATACCGAACTATTCGAAGCCGGACGACTGGGAGCGCTATAACGCGCTGGGCGTGACGCAGTACGGCCAGATGACCGCTGGCAGCTACATGTACATCGGCCCGCAGGGGATAGTGCACGGCACCACCATCACGGTGCTGAACGCCGCGCGCAAGCTGGGCGGCGGCACGGCCGGCAAGCTGTTCATCACCGCCGGACTGGGCGGCATGAGCGGCGCGCAGCCCAAGGCTGGCGACATAGCCGGGGTGGTGAGCATCACGGCCGAGATAAATCCCGCCGCCACGCAGAAGCGCTACGAGCAGGGCTGGGTGGACGAGGTGCACGAGAACCTTGACGAGCTCTTTGCGGCGGTCAACAAGTCCATTGCTGCCAAGGAGGCCAAGAGCTACGCCTACCAGGGCAACGTGGTGGACCTGTGGGAGTACTGCGCCGCGAAGGGCATCAAGGTGGACCTGGGCAGCGACCAGACATCGCTGCACAACCCCTGGGCGGGTGGCTACTATCCGGTGGGCGTCACGTTCGAGGACGCCAAGGTGATGATGGCCGAGAAGCCCGAGCTGTTCAAGGAGAAGGTGCAGGAGAGCCTGCGGAGGCATGTGGCCGCCGTCAACAAGCTCACCGCCAAGGGTATGTACTTCTTCGACTACGGCAACGCTTTCCTGCTGGAGAGCTCGCGCGCCGGTGCCGACATCTGGAATGCGGACCACACCGCGTTCCGCTATCCTTCGTACGTTCAGGATATTATGGGTCCGATGTGCTTCGACTACGGCTTCGGTCCTTTCCGTTGGGTGTGCACCAGCGGCAAGCCCGAGGACCTCGACAAGAGCGACCACATCGCCATGGAGGTGCTGGGCGAGATTGCCAAGACGGCTCCCGCCGAGATACAGCAGCAGATGCACGATAACATACAGTGGATCAAGGGCGCCAAGGAGAACCACCTCGTTGTGGGTAGCCAGGCCCGCATCCTCTACGCCGACTGCGAAGGCCGCACCAAGATTGCCGCGCGGTTCAACGAGGCCATCCGCAAGGGCGAGATCAGCGCGCCCATTGTGCTTGGCCGCGACCACCACGACGTCAGCGGTACCGACAGCCCCTTCCGCGAGACCAGCAACATCTACGACGGCAGCAACCGCACCGCCGACATGGCCATACAGAATGTCATCGGCGACAGCTTCCGCGGCGCGACGTGGGTTTCGATCCACAACGGCGGCGGCGTAGGCTGGGGCGAGGTCATCAACGGTGGCTTCGGCATGGTGCTTGACGGTTCGGCCGAGGCCGACCGGCGCCTGCACATGATGCTGCACTGGGACGTCAACAACGGCATCAGCCGCCGCAGCTGGGCCCGCAACGAGGGCGCCATGTTCGCCATAAAGCGTGCCATGGAGATGTGCCCGGAGCTGAAGGTCACGATGCCTAACCTCGTCGACGACAGCGTTCTCGAAGGTCTGTTCTGAGAGGTGGGCTATAGAAGCCCGATAGAAAAACACGGCCGGGAGGATTGCCCGGCCGTGTTTTTTGTTTCTATAGGGTTTGGGGAAGTTCGTGACGGGGGCGGGTGGGGGGTGGGGAGGGGGGAGAAAAGGGGTTGAGGGGACCCAGAGGAGGGGTAGAGAGGGGGTAGAGTAGGGGGTAGAGAGGACCCAGAGAGGACCCAGAGAGGACCCAGAGAGGGGGTAGAGTAGGGGTAGAGTAGGGGTAGAGAGGGGGTAGAGAGGGGGTAGAGAGGGGGTAGAGTTGGTGGGTACGAACAGTATCGTGGATGTGTTGCGGGTGCAGAGAGGTGTCTACGTTCCCCACCAGACCCCGGAGGCCGGGATGGGAGACGCGTCTCAATACGGTATGTGTATGAGGGTAAAGGCTTATAGCATAGGGTGCTGCCTTACAGCAGGTCGAGGCACTGCTCTATGGGGATGCCAAGGCAGTGGTCTTGCTGGTCGCGGTTGCGGTCTATCAGTCGGCTCACGACGGTCATGGCAGTTCTCGTGCTCTCCATCAGGGGGTCGCCGTTCATGAGGTGGCCGATGAGCACGGCCGAGAAAATGTCGCCGGTGCCGTGGAATGCCACGGGGATCTCGTCGTATTCGATGCGGAAGTAGCGGCCCTCGTCGAGGCGCTGCGCGAAGCCCGAGAGGGGCGTGTCGCTGCGGCGGCCAATGACGCAGCTGTGGCCGTCGACACGCGCACTGGTGACCACCACCGAGCGTGCTCCGAGGGCGGCGATGGCGTCCATCAGGCTGCAGGCCTCGGCCCACGACATGCCGTCTTTCCTAAAGGGCATGTCGGCCAGATAGCAAGCTTCCGTGTAGTTTGGGAAGGTCAGGTCGGCAATAGAGACCATTTCGCGCATGAGCTCCACTTGCCGTTGGCCCATGCCGTTGTACAGACGTCCGCCGTCGCCCATGATGGGGTCTACAAATACCGTAGTGCCGCTGGCTGAGAGCTGTTTACAAAAGTCCGACACCAGCCTTGCCTGCTCGTCGCTGAACATCAGGCCGGTGCATACTGCATCGAAATGAAAGCCCAGTTGTTGCCATACCGGCAGAGTGTTGCGCATATAGTCCGTGGTCTCCATCACGTTGAACCGGCCGTAGTCCAAGGTGTTGCTCACCAAGGCCGTGGGGAGGTTGTAGACCGGGTGGCCGAGGTAGGTCAGTATGGGCATCATGGCCACCATGCCCACATGGCTGTGCCCGACCACGTCGTTTATCAGCAAAATCTGTTTCACGGTCTCCGTTGAAAGATTAGTGTGTGAAGGTGTTTGGATTGTAGGAGGTCATACGGTTTTCGGCCAGCCGCTCGTATTTGGTCCCGGGACGGCCGTAGTTGGCAAAGGGGTGTATGCTGATGCCTCCGCGCGGCACGAAGAGTCCCAGCACCTCGATGTATTTTGGGTCCATCAGCCGCACAAGGTCGTCGAGGATGATGTTGACGCAGTCCTCGTGGAAGTCGCCATGGTTGCGGAACGAGAAGAGATAGAGCTTCAGGCTTTTGCTCTCCACCATACGCTGGTCGGGGATGTACATGATGCGCAACTCGGCGAAATCCGGCTGGCCAGTGATGGGACAGAGGGTCGTGAACTCCGGGCAGTTGAGTTGCACCCAGTAGTCGCGCTCGGGATGTTGGTTTTCGAAGGTCTCGAGCACCGATGGGGTGTAGTCGTTTGGTATCTCACTTTTGCGGCCAAGGGCCTGCAGATTGTCGTGTTCGCGGTTCATTATCAGGTGGCTATTTTATGTTCAGTATTTTGTGAATCTGTAGCGAAAGGCGCCATTCGGGATGTGCAAGGCAGTAGTCCGCAGCCTCTCTCGTTATCGCAGCATTGCGGACTGGGTCGCCGGTGTCACAGGGCTGTAGGTACCGGTAGCGTACGGCAATGTGGCTGTATGTGTCGGGCTCGTGGATGCCGTCGTAGACCACCTTCAACTCGTCGGCCTTGGTTAGCACCGGCGCAGCCTCAGGCCCGAGGAAGAGGTCCTTGGGCGATACGGTCACCCAGTCCACATTGTGCGGAAGCGGACGGGTCCCGTTGGTCTCAACGCAGACTTTGAACCCCCTGTCGTGAAGCGCGTCCACCAGTGTAGCTGTGAGTTGTAGCGCCGGCTCGCCGCCGGTGACTACGGCTATCGGAGCCTTCCACTGCCCAGCCGCTTCGGCTATTGCCGCCTCGTCCATGCTTTCGTTAGCCTCGTGCTCAGTGTCACAGAAGGGACAGTGCAGGTTGCATCCGCTCAGTCGAATGAATACCGCCGGAGTTCCGCTGAAGTGTCCTTCGCCCTGCAGCGAGTGGAATATCTCATTGACCAGCATCTCGTACCTTCTATATCAGTCGTTTGTTAGTCCAGTATCGTCGTCATTCTCGTAGCTTGCCGTGTTGCCCGAGCTCTCCTGCACGTCGACGCGGTAGCAGTGCGGCACCCGCTCGCAACACCAACGGGCCAGGTTCTCTGCCGTGGGGTTGCAGGGCAGCACGTCGTTCAGCACCTTGTGGTCCAGCGGGTCGGAGACAAGGCGCTTGATTTCGGCAAAGTCCACTATCATCCCGTTGCGGTCCAGCTCGCGTGCGCGGCAGTGGACCGTGATGGTCCAGTTGTGGCCGTGTATGGCGGTGCACTTGCTCTCGTAGTCCAGCGCAAGTCGGTGCGCTCCCGATATCTCCAGTGTTTTTTTTAGATAATACATCTGTGTCTAATGTGTTGGTTTGTAAATGCCTCCGTCGCTACTCGTCATATCGTGTCGGGTCCTCTATGCCGGCCTGCCGGAATGCCTCCTTCCGCTCCTCGCACGTAGCGCAGCGGCCGCAGTGTCGTTCGCCGCCGCGGTAGCAGGAGTAAGTGTCTCTATAGTCGACCCCCATCCTCGCACCGCGTCTCACGATGTCGGCCTTGGTGAGGGTGGTGTAGGGGGCCGCCAGCTCGACACCCTCGTAGGTGCCGGCGCGCATGGCCGCTCCCATGGCGCCTACAAAGTCCGGCCGGCAGTCGGGGTAGATGGCGTGGTCGCCGCCGTGGTTGGCCATAAGCACCCGTCTCAGCCCACGGCTCTCGGCCAGCCCGCAGGCTATGCTGAGCATGATGCCGTTGCGGAAGGGCACCACGGTGGAGTGCATGTTGCTGTCTGCATAGCTCCCGTCGGGTATCGCGTCGGCTCCGTCCAGCAGCGACGACTGAAAGTAGCGCCCCATGAAGTCGAGCGGGATGACCACATGCTCTATGCCGAGCCGTTGGCAGTGCAGCCGCGCACAGGCGCTCTCGCGCGCAGCGTGGTTGTTGCCGTAGTTGAAGGTGACCGCCACGGCTATTCGCTCCCGCTCTTCGTAGAGCAGAGTGGTGGAATCGAGCCCACCGGAGTAAATCAGCACGGAGTCTTTACACTGCGCGTTGGCAGCTAAAGTGTTGTCGTTCATATCCTTGTTTTGTTAAAGGGGGTTGTCAAGTACCCCTGTTTCCGGAGGCAAAAATACGCTTTTTTTCCGAAATAGCAGTCGATACGTCAAAAATAATAGCCGTCCATGCTCCCACCTCTCCGGGTCCCCTCTACCCCCTCTCTGGGTCCTCTCTGGGTCCTCTCTGGGTCCTCTCTGGGTCCTCTCTGGGTCCCCTCTACCCCCTCTCTGGGTCCTCTCTACCCCCTCTCTGGGT
>CAMVAA010000045.1 GCA_947165345.1 uncultured Bacteroidales bacterium | reverse complement strand
GTCGCTCGTCGGGCGTCATGCCCACGGCTCCGCCCGTCGAGGGAATAAGTATCACGTTCGGGCACTCTTTCAGTATGGCCTCCGTGCACTCCTGGAAGCGCACATGGCTCTGGGTGGGCGTGCCGTCGTCCTCGCGCACGTGCAGGTGCACTATCGCGGCTCCGGCGTCGACAGCGCTCTTGGCTTCGCGCACTATCTCCTCTACTGTGTAGGGCACATTGGGGTTCTGTTCTTTGGTGACTTCGGCGCCGCAAATGGCGGCGGTGATTATCAGTTTCTCCATGTCGTTATTGTTTGTTTTGTTGTATTCTTCAAGGCTGCAAAAATACAAAAAAAAAAACACCCGCCCGAAAAAATCTCTCAACAATTCGCAAACATCTCCCCGTCTCCACCGCAACCCGCTAACACCCAATGCCTTCCATTCTTAGCCGCCCGCGCCCCCGTCCCTCCGCTTTCTTCGAGCCCCTCTACCCCCTCTCTGGGTCCTCTCTGGGTCCTCTCTGGGTCCTCTCTGGGTCCTCTCTACCCCCTCCCTACCTCTCCTATCCCCCCAAAAAATAATTGTCAATTTTCAATTTTCAATTTTCAATTTTCAACTCTCAATTATCCCCCCCCCAAAAAAATAATTGTCAATTGTCAATTATCAATTTTCAACTCTCAATTTCCAAGCCGCGCCGAAAATAATTCTTGGCAGTTCGGATTTATTTTGTATTTTTGTAGATTGATTTTTATCGCAAAACTATAACAATATACACATTAATAAGTCATTATGGAAGACACCAACGTTGCCGAAAAAGGTCTTAACTTCCTCGAGGAGATTATCGAGACCGGTTTGAAGGAAGGGAAATACACCGCCATCCAGACCCGTTTCCCGCCCGAACCCAACGGCTACCTGCACATCGGCCATGCCAAGTCGATATGCATTAATTTCGGACTGGCAAAGAAATACGGCGGACGCACCAACCTTCGCTTCGACGATACCAACCCCGTCAAGGAGGACACCGAATACGTCGACTCCATCCAGGAAGACATCCACTGGCTCGGCTTCGACTGGGCCGAGAAGCACTACGCCTCCGACTATTTCGAGCAGCTCTACCAGTGGGCCGAACTCCTGATCCAGAAGGGCCTGGCCTACGTCGACGACCAAACGCTGGACGAGATACGCGCCGGCCGCGGCACCGTCACCACCCCCGGCACCGACAGCCCCTACCGCAACCGCACCGTCGAGGAGAACCTCGACCTCTTCCGCCGCATGCGCGCTGGCGAGTTTCCCGACGGCAGCAAGGTGCTCCGCGCCAAAATCAGCATGAGCCACCCCAACATGATGTTCCGCGACCCCATCATGTACCGCATCCTCCATGCCCACCACCACCGCACCGGCGACCGCTGGTGCATCTACCCCATGTACGACTACGCCCACGGCCAGTCCGACTCCATCGAGCATATCACCCACAGCATCTGCACCCTTGAGTTCGACATCCACCGTCCGCTCTACGACTGGTTCATCGAGCAGCTGGGTATCTGGCCGAGCCACCAGTACGAGTTTGCCCGCCTGAACATCAACTACACGGTGATGAGCAAGCGCAAGCTGCTGCAGCTGGTCAAAGAAGGCTATGTCAGCGGCTGGGACGACCCGCGCATGCCCACCATCTGCGGCTTCCGCCGCCGCGGCTACACGCCCGAGAGCATCAAGGCTTTCTGCGACCGCATCGGCGTGGCCAAGCGCGACAACATCATCGACTACAGCCTGCTGGAGTTCTCGCTGCGCGAGCACCTCAACAAGGTGGCCCAGCGCCGCATGGCGGTGCTCGACCCGGTGAAGGTCGTTATAGACAACTATCCCGAAGGGCAGACCGAGATGCTGACGGCAGTCAACAACCCCGAGTGCGAGGCCGACGGCACGCGCCAGGTGCCTTTCGGACGCGAGTTGTGGATTGAGCGCGAGGACTTTATGGAGGTGGCACCCAAGAAGTACTTCCGTATGGCCATAGGCCAGGAGGTGCGTCTGCGCTATGCCTACTTCGTCACCGCGCAGAGCGTCGAGAAGGACGCCGAGGGCAACATCACTTGCATCCACTGCACCTATGACCCCGCCACGCGCGGCGGCGACGCCCCCGACGGCCGCAAGGTGAAGGGCACCATCCACTGGGTGGCGGCCCACAGCGCCGTGGACGCCGAGGTGCGCCTCTTCGACCGCCTCTTCGCCGTCGAGGCCCCGGACGATGTTGAAGAAGGCCACACCTTCCTCGAGAACCTCAACCCCAACAGCCTCAAGGTGGTTACCGCCAAATGCGAACCCGCTTTGGCTGGGAACGCGACCGATAGTGGAGCGAGCCCAACCAAAGATACCGACCACAATCAGTTTGCTGACGGCATCGCCCGCTACCAGTTCGAGCGCATGGGCTACTTCTGCACCGACCGCGACAGCACTCCCGACCACCTGGTCTTCAACCGCACCTGCACGCTGAAGGACAGCTGGGCGAAGATTAAATAAGCTGTGAGCTGTAAGCTGTAAGTTTTAAGTGGCTGCCGCAGCATGGACTGCGTAGCCACTTAAAACTTACAGCTTAAAACTTAATACTACTGCGTAGCCACTTAAAACTTACAGCTTAAAACTTAATACTAAATGAAGTACTGGCCATACCTGTTCGTCGTGGGGTTGTTCGGGCTCTTCGCCTGCAACAATCTGCTGACGCGCGGCATGTTCATGGACGGCCTGATATACACGTCGGTGGCCGCCAACATGGCCGAGGGCGTAGGGTCGTTCTGGCACCCCGTCTACACGGCGACACAGTTCCCTCAGTTCTACGAGCACCCGCCGCTGATGATGTGGCTGCTGAGCCTGTGGTTCAGGCTTTTCGGCACCGGCATGATGGCCGCCAAGGGCTACTCCGTGGCCGTGGTGCTGCTGACGGCGGCACTGACGGTGGGGGTGTGGAAGCAGTTGGGCTTCAAGACGAGCCTCGGATGGCTGCCGCTGCTGATGCTGACGCTGATACCCGACGTGGCGCTGGCGGCGCACAACAACTATCTGGAGAGCACGATGACGCTCTTTGTGCTGGCCTCAGTGTGGCTTGTGCTGCGCGGCAAAGGGGTGGGGTGGCACCTGCTGGCGGGCGTGATGCTCGCGGCGGCGTTCCTGACCAAAGGGCCTACGGGGCTCTTCCCGCTGGCGTTGCCGGCGCTACTGTGGCTCTTCGGCACGCGCAATGGCTTCGGCCAGGCCGCAGTGGGTACGCTGGCAATGGCGGCAGGCTTGGCGGCACCGATGGCGCTGCTGTGGTTCTGTGTGCCCGACGCACAGGAGTTCCTGCGCAAATACTTTGAGAACCAGGTGATAGGTGGCAGCCAGGTGCTGGTGACCAGCCGTACCTATATCGTCAAGACACTCTTCTCGCACACCGCCGTAGTGTTGGTCGTCGCCCTGGCAGTGGTGCTGTTCGGCATACTCAAGAAGAGTGCCCCTTGGCGCCCCACGCGCGACAGCTGGCGCCGCTTTGGCCTGGTGTTCGCCCTTGCGCTATGCGGCACGCTGCCGATGATGGTGAGCACCAAGCAGCGAGCGTTCTACTTGCTGACGGTGTTCCCATTCGTGGCGCTGGCGGTGGCGGCACTGCTCGAGCCGTTGGCGCGCCACATGGAGAAGCAACTGCAGCGGCCGGCAATGACGGTAGCGACAGTTGCTGTACTGCTGGCAGCGGTGATAACCAACGCCTTGCACTACGGCAAGCCCGGACGCGACAAGGCCATGCTGCACGACATGGACGTGATGGCCGCGGAGGTGCATGACGGCGAGCTGGTGGCCCTTGCCCCGGAGCTGGCGTCGAACAACAGCCTCCACGGCTACTGGTACTTCTACCACCGCGTGACCCTCGACGCCAACGCGCAGCACCGCCACCTGATAGCAGCCGATGACGTCGCCGACACTACCTACATCGAGGTGCCCCTCCCGACAGAGGAATACCGCCTCTACCGCCTTTGGAAGGAATAATTTTGCCAGTTAAAATAATATTCGTATCTTTGCAGTCGGAAACAAAAACAAAACAATGAGATAAAACAGAGTATAACTACAGGGTCATATAATTAAGCGTATTCGCTTTTCTGTGCTAACGGAAATTCTGGTAAAATTTCATCTGACTGCACTTGAAAGGGGAAACGCTCACGACACCGTGAGCTTTCTTGTTTGCAGTCAAGGTTTACCAGAGCCTCCGTTAGAACAAAGAAGATAAAGTTCACGGCTTTTTTGCACGCTCCTGTAAGAAACAGGGGTATAAAAGCGACTATTAGCAAACTACTCAATAATGAAGAAAAGAAACTACACAATGAAGAAACGATTCTTTTTGGCAACTATGTTCGTCTTGACCTGCGGGATGGCGACGGCACAGAGCCTCGCCATCCACGGCACGCTGCGCGACGCAAAGAGCGGCGAGCCGATGGCTTTTACCAACTGTGTATTGCTGCGGACGACGGACAGCACGTTTGTTGCGGGCAGCACCACCAACGACCACGGCGCGATGCGCTTCGAGGCGGTGGCGGCGGGCGAGTACCTGCTGCGCATCTCGGCGGTGGGCTACGACACCTACTGGCAGAGCCTCAACGTTCCGCCCGACACGGCATTGGGCGTGATAGACATCTTCCAAGGCAGCACCACGCTGCAGGCCGTGAACGTCACCGCCCAGCGTCCGCTATACAGCGCTGACGGCGAAAAGGTGTTCTACCACGTGGAGGACGACCCCAGCGTGCAGACAGGCACGATGGCCGACGCGTTGCAGAACGCGCCCGGCGTGGAGGTGGACCCTGAAGGCAACATCACCCTGCGCGGCAGCAGCGACGTGACCATCTGGCTCAACGACAAGCCGTCGACCCTCAGCGGCGAGGCGTTGAAGCAATACATCAAGACGATGCCTGCCAGCAGTGTGAAGCGCGTCGAGGTGCTGAGCAATCCTTCGGCCCGATATGGCTCGACGGGAGCCATCATCAACATCATCACCGACCAGCGCGTGCAGCTCAACTCGCTGCTCTCCGTGGGTCTCGACGCCAGCACCACGCCCTACCTGCAGCCGTGGCTATCCTACGTGTGGGCCAACGAGAAAGTGAGCGTCACGGCGTGGGCCAACGGCAACCTCAGCAATTTCGACGTTAGCACGGAGAACCACGAGCAACTCTACGACTCCATCGGCCGCCTTTCTACCGAATATTCCTATGCCGGTACGGAGAAGCGACGCAAGGTGAGCGGCAACGCCGGTGCTTCGGTGGACTGGCAGATAGACAGCGTGACAAGTCTCAATGCGTGGCTTAATATCTCCCCCGGTCGGAGGAAAGTGGAGAGCCACTACGACATCGCCCGGCAAGAATATATCTTCAACCCAGGCGACCATTCCTACCTATCCAACATCCTTGTCCCCAACAACTGGATTGGTGTCTTCGGTGGCGTCGGTCTTGACCGCAAGCTTGACACCCTCGGACAAAAAATACAACTCTATATAGGAGTCAACTATAGTCCTGACCGCACTATCCGCGACAGGGAACGCCAATACACCGTCATGCAGCAATACAACATGCGCAACCGTCGCACAGAGGACTATCTATCGCAATGGAATTACATCGACCTCGACTATAAAAAACCTTTCAGTCAAAACACCACGATGGAGGCTGGCATTGGGGCTGTGCTGGGACGGAATTCACAGTCCGTGCAGTGGGACACGATGATCTTCGCTACAAGCCAATGGATGCGCGACGCCGACCGCACCTACACAACTCGGATGGTGGACAACGAGCTGAATGCCTACGTGGCCGTCCAACAGAAGATCAAGCACCTCACCCTCAAGGGCGGTGTCCGGGTGTATCGCAAATGGAAGCAAGCCTACTTCACCGACCTGCCCGTGGAGACCACGCAATACGACGTCGACAAGGCCTTCTGGGACTTCATTCCCTCGTTCCACGCCAGCTACAGCACCGACGGCGGCCACAACTTCACCCTCAGCTACACACGCCGCTTCACTTCGCCCGGTAGCAAGCTGTGGAGCACCTACACGTGGCTTGGTGAGGAGAACTACGAGCTGGGCAACCCCGACCTGCGATGCAGCCACACCCACAACCTTGAGGCCGCCTGGGCGATGTACAAACAGTGGGGCAGCCTCGGCCTCACGGGCTACTTCCGCGCCAACACCGACGAGATAAGCATCCTCGGCGACGTGGCCTACCACCCCTACTACGGGCGCATTGTCAGTTTCAGCCAATGGGCCAACATCGGCGACAGCCGCACCCTCGGCGCCGAGGCCAACGTCACGTGGCGGCCCAGGCCCTTTATGAACATCCGCTTCTACGCCAATGTCTGGGACTATTACTATAATATGGAGTTCCGCCCCGGCGAATGGGACGAGCGGCATCTGCCCACCTTCAGCGGACGGCTCAATGTGACGGGCAAGCTGTGGAAGGTGCTGCAAATCTATGCCAACGCTCGCTATTCTACTGCCGTCCTGTCGCTGATGAGCAAGAGCCAGCCCTCGTTCCAACTCGACCTCGGAGCCAGTGCTGACCTCCTCGATGGTCGCCTCTCGCTCTTCCTCAACTGGCAGGACATCCTCGCCACCGTAAAGAGCGGCGATGTCGGTCTCAACCCCTACTACCAGACCAACTACAGCTACACATGGGGCAGCCGTGCCGTCACTTTCGGCCTCACCTGGCGCATCGGCAAGACGGAACTCCAAAGCCTTGCCCGCGAAGGCGTCAGCGCCCCGACACTATAGACTGAGCGAAGACTGTCGACACATCGCCGAGGGTTTGTTGTTTGGTAATAGTTAATACATGGTTGTTGCAATAAGAATCGGAGATTTCCCTCGGAAGAATTGAAGATTTTTTGTTGGAGAATTGAAGATTTTTTGTTGGAGAATTGAAGATTTATTGTTGAAGAATCGGAGATTTTTTTTTGAAGATTTGAAGATTTTCTGAGAATAAGATAATTCGGTTTTTTGCAGTATAATTAAAAATTCTTATAATAATTTTTTATTACAATTAAAATAGTTTGTATCTTTGCAGTCGGAGATATATTGAAAAACAATTTCTCTCGCTACACAATAAAAATCGATTTGTTGCGTTACAAACTTAAAAATAAGATGTTATGAATGCAATTACAATGTATCCCAGCAACCAGTCGCAGTATGACATTCTGGTTTCGCTTGCACGAGAGATGAAGATGCGGTTTACTACAGAAAACAATGCTAAATCGGATTTCCTGTCGTCCTTGTGCTCTGCTGCCAAAGAGGCGAAGCAGATTGCTACGGGTGAGGTGAACGCAGAATCGTTAGATGATCTTTTGGTAGAAGCATAACCGATGTAATTAGAAATCCGTTGTGCATTTGATACATTGAAAGACTGATTTTTTACTTTGCTGTTTGAAAAAAATGTAGTATCTTTGCAGAATAATGCAAAGAGTATTTATTATTGATAATAAACTGATACATATATGAATATTTCTTTCGATTGGCTTAAAGAGTATGTGGATATTGAGGATATGACTCCTCAAGAGCTGGACGACCTGCTGACTTTCTCCGGCCTGGAGGTGGACAGCATGGAGAAAGTGGAGACCATCAAGGGCGGTCTGGAGCATGTGGTGATTGCGCAGGTGCTGACCTGCGAGCCGCACCCCGACAGCGACCACCTGCACCTGACCACCGTCGACGTGGGCGGCGAACGTCCGCTGAACATCGTCTGCGGCGCCCCCAACGTGGCCGCCGGCCAGAAGGTGGTGTGCGCCCAGATAGGCACCAAGATATACACCTCAAATTCCTCTGCGGGAGGACCCGCTACCGAGTACTACGAGATCAAGAAAGGCAAGCTGCGCGGCGCCGTCAGCGAGGGTATGCTCTGCGCTGCCGACGAGCTGCAGCTGGGCACCGACCATGCCGGCATCATGGTGCTGCCCGACGACGCCCCCGTGGGAATGCCCGCCAAGGAGTACTTCCACGTGAAGGACGACTGCCTTCTGGAGGTGGCTATCACGGCCAACCGCATGGACGCCATCTCGCACATCGGCGTGGCCCGCGACGTGGTGGCTGTCCGCAACACCCGCGAGGGCAAGCATCTGAAGATTAAGTGGCCGGAGGTGTCCGACTGGTCTGACAAGTCCGACTCGTCCGACAAGGCCATCCGCGTCACCGTGGAGGAGCCCGACCTCTGCCCGCGCTACACGGGCATCACGCTGCGCAATGTGAAGGTAGGGGAGAGCCCCGAGTGGCTGCAGAACCGTCTGCGCACCGTGGGCCTGCGCCCCATCAACAACGTGGTGGACGTGACCAATTTCGTCATGATGGAGGTGGGCCAGCCGCTGCACGCCTTCGACGCCGACAAGATCGGCGGCGGCCACGTCATCGTGAAGCGCCTGCCGCAGGGCACCAAGTTCGTCACCCTCGACGGCGTGGAGCGCACGCTTGACGCCCGCGACCTGATGATCTGCGACGAGAACGAGGGCATGTGCATCGCCGGCGTCTTCGGCGGACAGAAGAGCGGCGTGAGCATGGAGACCACGAATGTCTTCCTGGAGAGCGCCTTCTTCAACCCCGTGAGCATCCGCAAGACCAGCCAGCGCCACACCCTGAAGACCGACGCCAGCTACCGCTACGAGCGCACCTGCGACCCCAACATCACCGAGTGGGCCCTGCGCCGCGCCGTGAAGCTCATCCGCGAGCTGGCCGGCGGCGACATCTGCGGCCAGATGGTGGACCTCTACCCCAACAAGATTGAGCGTCCTACGGTGGAGGTGAACTTCCGCCGCATGTTCGACCTCGTGGGGCAGGACATCCCGCTGGAGGCCGTCCGCACGGCCCTCACGTCGCTCGACATCGAGATTGTGCGCGAGGACGCCGAGGGCATGACCCTCCGTGTGCCCACCTGCAAGGCCGACGTCACGCGCGAGTGCGACATCGTGGAGGAAATCATGCGCATCTACGGCTACAACAACATCCACATCGGCACCACGGTCAACAGCTGCCTGAGCTACGGCAAGAAGCCCGACCCGCGCAAGCTGAAGAACGCCGTCAGCGACTACCTCACCGACAACGGCTTCAGCGAGATAATGAACAACTCGCTCACCAAGAGCGAATACTACGACGACAACCCCGACTTCCCGGCCGACCGCTGCATCCCCATCATCAACCCCCTGTCGAAGGAACTCAACGTCATGCGCCAGACGCTGCTCTACAGCGGCCTGGAGTGCATCGCGCGTAACATTAATTATAAGATCCACGACCAGAAGCTCTACGAGTTCGGTAGAAGTTATCGGAAGTCCGACTTGTCTGACGCGTCCGACGCGTCCGACCTGCCCGTGACCAAAAGGTTTTCCGAGACCGAGCACGTCAGCATCTTCCTCACCGGCAACATGACGCCCGAAAGCTGGAAGATGAAGCCCGCCGAGGCCGACTTCTTCTACCTCAAGGCCTACGTCATGGACATCCTGCACCGCATGCGCGTCAACATGGGCCGCGTGGAGATGGTTCCGACGCAGTACAAATTCTTCGCCGAAGGTCTCGACATCGTGCTGAAGGACAGCAAAAAGCTGCTGGGCACCATCGGCACCCTCGGCCGCGAGACGCTGAAGCGGATGGACATCAAGCAGCCCGTCTACTACGCCGACCTCAACTGGACGCTCCTCCTCAAGGGCTATCCGACGAAGGAAGTGCAGTATCAGGAGGTGGCCAAGTTCCCCGAGGTGCGTCGCGACTTGGCCCTCATCCTGAAGAAGGACGTCACCTTCGCCGCCATCGAGCAGGCCGCCATGCAGTGCGAGAAGAAACTCCTCAAGCGCGTCAGCCTCTTCGACGTCTACGAGGGCAAGGGCATCGCCGACGGCTTCAAGTCCTACGCCGTCAGCTTCATCCTGCAGGACAAGGACAAGACCCTCAACGACAAACAGATCGAGTCCACCATGGCCAAAATCCAGAAGACCCTCGAGACCCAGCTGGGCGCCAAGGTGCGTGGATAACGCGTGCTTCCGCGCGACGGCAGTGTCGATACAAAATGGGGCCCGCGGCATTCGCCGCGGGCCCCGTTCTTTTTCATTGTCGCCGTCGTACCGTTACAAAACTTTTTTTCTTTTAATAGACACCACCCATTGCCTTGTACAATTCAAGAGTGCGTTTGATGTCGACAATCTGCTGTTTGCTTATAGTCCTTATTCCGTAGTATTGTCTGCCAATAAATTTCATTTTTGCCGATTTGGCGTTTGCAAGAGCATAGATAAGGTTTTTGTCGGAAAAGTTTAATGATTCGTCAAACCATTCCCAGATATAACCTTCTCCATTATCAGTCTCGGTTCTAACTGGAATATATTCGTATGCAGCGCTGTCTAATGAGAACCGAACTTTTTGGAAGAATAACCAATCATCGGCAAAATATTGCACTCTGAATCTAAGATTTTTAATGCCGGTATTATCAACTTTGAAATATAAATAAATACCATTTTGATTAGTATATTTAGGAGCTGATTTTGGTTCATACCATGTTCCTCCGTTTGGGTCAAATTCATCTTTTTTCACTCTGAAATACGGAAGCAATTCTTTTATTTTTACAGAATCAATTTTTGTTGCCATGGTATTCATCTCTGTTGAATGAGTAGAGGTATCAATGTTCGTAAGCAATGATGCAATTTTCTCCTCCTGTTTAGTTCTTGTTGTGAAATAGATATTTGTTATATCCTCACCATCTGAATTGTATAATTTGAATCCAATTGGAATGTCAAGATATTCACCATATCCTTCATTTGCCATTCTTTGATATACTGATTGTGAGATACAGTATTTTCTATATGCATTAATGTATGCTATGGTGTCATTTGCGGCCTTGATGTTCTCGGGCTCCTTGGTAGATTCTTTGATTCCTCCAAGTACAGAATGTTCAATCACCTCTTCTACATACTGGTATTTCTTTTGACATCCCGAAAATAGTGATGCGGCAATTGCTACAATCAATAGTAACTTCTTCATAATCTCTACCCTAATACGTTACGGGCGCAACTTCTTTGCCCTCCCGCGCCGCGTCGAGCATTAATAGTAAAAGAAGCGTGGCGCCGTATGCCGCTTCCTGCAAAGAGGTCCTGAGAATTACCTTGTAATGAGAAGATGCAATAAGCCCACGCTAAATAGCGAAGACCATTACACTGATTCTGCATTACTATGGAGTTTCTCAGGTTCCTTTGCACAGAACGCGTATAACGCTTCGTTGCGATTTCCTTCTGAAATCGAGTGCAAAGATACGACAATTCTGCGAGGTGGCAAAATTTATTTTGCGCAAAGGGTGATAAAAAAGAAAGCGGCTCTTGTGGAACCGCTTGGCAGCCTTTGTTATTATAGGATTTTCAGTTGATAATCATTTTCGAGGTGAGGATTTTGTCCACAATGACAGTGTCGCCTTCGATATGGAAGATGATGTTCAGCTGTTTGTTGCGTGTGCGCAATTGCTTGGCATGGGGGTGATAATGGCGGACGGAACGATAACGGCTTTCCGGAATGAAGTCGGCAAGATAGCGCAGGGTCATGATTTCCGCACCCAGTTCGCGAGCATACTTGGCAGCATGTTCAAGGGTGCTGACGCTGACAATAAAGTCGGCAATGTCGTCGATGTCGGCAAAAACCGTGTCAAGGATTCTTACCTTGTACTCTTCCAGAATCTTTCAAGCACAGCCTGTTCCAACTTCTCGACAAACTCCTCTACGGTATGCAGCCGTTCCTTGGGGGTGGAGGATGCCTCCTTGTCGGTTTCATGACGTTGGCCTTTAGGCAAAGGTCTTGTGTGTGCGCGTGATGGTGCGTAAGCGGTTTCCATAATGGCCATTATTTTCGACTGCAAAGATACGATATTTCTGCGAGGTGGCAAAATTTATTTGTCATTTGTCATAATGGAACACGAATTATCGTGAATAATCCATAAATTAATTCATGGCCAATTTGCGATAATTCGTGTTAAAAATAATCTGCTGTAAACATGCAATAATACGGAGGCCTTTGCGTTAATATATGTGCATGAAAGGCTTGGAGCAATATGATGTGAAGCACCTGCTGGCGCTGGTGAAGTGCGTGGAGGGGCGGACGGATTTCTTCCGCGTGTTGGTGGAGGGACCGCACCCCGAACTGGCGGCTTTCAGCAACGCCATTCGCGGCGACGACGACGCCATGGTGTGGCTCTTCAAGCACAACTTCGCCTGGCTGGCCATCCTCAGCAACGCCTGCGACGGCGACGAGAAGGCCATAGCGTGGGTGCAGCGCAACCTCACCAAGGTGAACATGATGTACGCCCTCGCCGCGCGGCGCAACATACCGGCCGTCAAATGGCTCCTCTCACACCGCCTCGAGATATTCCTCATGCTGGCGCGCGAGACGGAGAAGTTCCTCGACTACCAGGACAAGGAGTACACTTGGCCTTACGTGATGCACTTCGGCGGACATGCGCGCGCCGCCGAGGAACTGACCGAGTGGAAGAACGCGACCGAGAGGGAGCGAACTAATTCAAAAGAGAACGCGACCGAGAGGGAGCGAACTGATTCAAAAGAGAACGCGACCGAAAGGGAGCGAACTGAGCCTCAGAAAAAACAGCAAGAACATGATAAAGAAAGACAACAGCAAGACGCCGCGGAGTGCTAAGGCTCCCGCCTCCGGCGCAATCCAGAAATCCAGGAAGCCTGCGACGGCAGAATCCCGCGAACCAGCAAGAAAGAAGGCTCCCGCCTCCGGCGCAATACGTAAAGCCGCAAAACCAGGCACTGAAGGCTCGCGCAGGGCAGGGGAGAAGAGAAGCGGCTCAATGGATTTCCGCGCAGCAGGAAGGAAGAGGACTGTCGCTCCGCAAAAACCGAAGCAGGAGCACCCCGAGGGCGCCATGCGCCTCAACAAGTACATCGCCCATGCCGGCATCTGCTCGCGTCGCGAGGCCGACGAACTCATCGCCGCCGGCAGCGTGAAGGTCAACGGCAAGGTGGTCACCGAGATGGGCTACATGGTCATGCCCGGCGACGAGGTGCAGTACGGCGGCGAGAAGCTCCGCAGCGAGCGCCACCGCTACTTCCTGCTCAACAAGCCCAAAGGCTTCATCACCACCACCGACGACCCGCAGGAGCGCCGCACCGTCATGATGCTCATGGACGGCTGCTGCGCCGAGCGCATCTACCCCGTCGGTCGCCTCGACCGCGCCACCACCGGCCTGCTGCTCTTCACCAACGACGGCGAGCTGGCCAAGAAGCTCACGCACCCCAGCACGCAGGTCTACAAGATCTACCAGGTGGAGCTCAACAAGCCCGTCACCAAGGAGGACATGAAGAAACTCCTCGAGGGCATCGAGCTGGAGGACGGCCCCATGCATGTGGACGACATACAGTATGCCGCCACCGGAGGCACCGTCGACAAACGCGTCGTCGGCGTCGAGCTGCACAGTGGCCGCAACCGCATCGTGCGCCGCCTCTTCGAAGCCCTCGGCTACGAGGTGCACAAACTCGACCGCACCGTCTTCGCCGGCCTCACCAAGAAAGACCTCCCCCGCGGCCGCTGGCGCGAACTCACGGAGAAAGAGGTGGGTTATCTCAAGATGATATAACGGTGTCGATGGCAGCCCTTACTCCCCATATACAAGGATTCAGGGATAAAAGTTGAATGAGTTATGACCAAAGACAGTAACGGAATAAACCATACCAACGGCGAGGCAGAGCATCGGGACCTCGTCGGTTCCATGTCGCCTTTCCTCGACAACGGCAATCCGAAGGTCGGTATCTTCTGGTACGACATGGCCAATCAGTCGCTCTTCGGCGTAGAGAAGATGGATGCCGAGCAGGCCACCTTCATCAATGGCCGCGCCACTATCTCCAAGCTTCACAAGACCTACTGGCAAAAGCAACACCACCGCGCCGAAGCCAAGGGCAACACTTCGTCGATATTCTACAAGGAACACAACTATACGCTCATCCCCCGTGGACGTATTTTTCTTGACGAGGCCACCGACCGCTTCTATGTCTGCGTCGGCAGCTGGTTGAGCGACGTGGACGCCGAACACTTGCACGAGCTGATAGAGGACGAGTTCAATCTTCCAGTCGACTTCGAGTTTGTTGTCGACTACCATTGGGACCTCGGTCACGGTTGGTCCGAGGAACTTATTTAACATAATCGACTTGATGATTCTCGATTTTCACACCCTCACCCTCGCCGACCGCGAAGCCTACCAGGCCGTCAGCCTACGCAGCGGACGGCGCAACTGCAACTTCACCTTCGCCAACCTCGTGGGCTGGCAGTTCTGGTTCCGTACCGAGGTCTGCATCCTGTCCGAAGCTTTGGTACTGCGTTTTACCTTCGACGGCGAGCGGGCCTACATGCTTTGCATGGCTGGGACGCCGTGTTGCGACCTGCTGCAGGCCATCTGCGACGACTGCGGCGGACGCATGACGCTGCTTGGTCTTGAGGATGAAGCCGCGCTCCAGCTGCAGCAGAACGCCTACAGCAAAGGAATCAACATCACCGTCGAGCCCCAGCGCAACCAGTACGACTACATTTACCGCCGCGCCGACCTGGCCTCGTTGGCCGGCGGCAAGCTGAAGGCCAAGCGCAACCACGTCAACAAGTTCCTGTCTGAGTATCCTGATTTTGAGTACCGTCCGTTGACACCGGAGATGTTCGACGAGTGCCGCCGCTTGGAAGCCCTCTGGCGTGAGGAACGTGGCGACACCAACCCCGAATATGGCGACACCATCGCCGCCGAGCAACGCGTGGTAGAGAATGTCTTCGCCCATTGGGACGAATT
>CAMVAA010000044.1 GCA_947165345.1 uncultured Bacteroidales bacterium | reverse complement strand
CCGTCTTCGCCGGCCTCACCAAGAAAGACCTCCCCCGCGGCCGCTGGCGCGAACTGACAGAGAAGGAAGTGGGCTTCCTGAAGATGATATAATATGCTGAAGAACATCCTGTTGGTGGCCATTGGGAGCGCCGTGGGCGGCGCGTTGCGCTATGCGGTGTCGCTGCTTATGCGCTGGAGCGGCAGCGGCTTCCCGTGGGGCACCTTCGCGGTGAACCTCGCCGGTTGTCTGCTGATTGGCTGTCTGGCGGGGGTATTCTCGCGCTACACCTCGCAGCCTCTCAACCTGCTGCTCACCGTGGGTTTATGCGGCGGCTTCACCACCTTCAGCACCTTCTCGCGTGAGAGTCTCACCCTCCTCCAATCCGGCCAGTGGTGGACACTCGCGGCATACGTGCTCCTCAGCATCATCCTCGGTATCGCTTTGACAGCCATAGGTTACGCACTCGCCAAATGACACACCAGTTTACAGCCACCATCGAGCGCAGCGGCGACATGGATGCCGCTTACGTGCGCGTGCCTATTGATGTTAAGAAGGAGTATGGCAAAGGATGTCTGAAGGTGCAGGTTACTTTCGACGGCGAGCCGTACAGCGGCAGCGTGGTCAACATGGGCGTGAAGAATGCCGACGGCAGCGTGTGCTACATCATAGGCCTCACCCAGGCCACCCGCAAGAAGATAGGCAAGACCTTCGGCGACAGGGTTGAGGTGACGCTAAACCCTGTATTATGAATTCATTGAATTTCCATACATTGACCATCGCCGACCGCGAAGCCTACCAAGCCGTCAGCCTCCGCAGCGGGCGGCGCAACTGCAACTTCACTTTTGCCAACCTCGTGGGCTGGCAGTTCTGGTTCCGCACCGAAGTGTGCATCCTGCCCGACGCCGCTGTGCTGCGTTTTACACTTGACGGCGAGCGGGCCTACATGCTCTGCTGTGCCGGCACCCCGTGCTGCGACCTGCTACAGGCCATCTGCGACGACTGCGGCGGGCGCATGACGCTGCTCGGCCTCGAGGACGAGGCGGCGCTCCAGCTGCAGCAAAACGCCTGCAGCAAGGGAATCGACATCACCGTCGAGCCCCAGCGCAACCAGTACGACTACATCTACCGCAGGGCCGACCTGGCCTCGTTGGCCGGCGGCAAGCTCAAGGCCAAGCGCAACCACGTCAACAAGTTCCTGTCCGAACACCCCGACTTCGAGTACCGTGCGCTCGACCCCTCTATGTTCGAAGAGTGCCGCCGGCTGGAAGCCCTCTGGCGTGAGGAGCGCGGCGACACTAACCCCGAATACGGTGATACCATCGCCGCCGAGCAACGCGTGATGGAGACCGTCTTCGCCCATTGGAACGAGTTGGGCATGCTTGGCGGCAGCATCTGGCTCGACGGCCGCATGGTGGCCTTCACCTACGGCGCCGCCGTCACCGACAACACCATCGACGTCTGCGTCGAGAAAGCCGACCGCACCATTGACGGCCTCTTCTCCGTCATCAACCAGCAGTTCTGCGCCCATCTGCCCGAACAATACGTTTACGTCAACCGCGAGGAGGACATGGGCCTCGAGGGCCTCCGAAAAGCCAAACTGTCGTACCACCCAGAGATACTATTGACTTATAATGTCGTACACATTGCATAGAATGACCGCCGCCGATGCGCCGCTGACCGTCGACTGGATGGTGCGGCAATACGGCTTCGACCGCTCGGAGGTGGAAGGGTGGGTGAGAGACCTGCACTTCAACTGGCCGCTCAGCGTTAAAGCTATCACTAACACAATAACGCAATCACGCAATAACGCAATCATCGGCCTGCTCAACATGAGCGACTACCGCATCGAGGAGGAGACACCCCTCATCGCCCGCGAGAAGCCCGACCTGCTGGCCGCCATGAACGCCCGCCGCTACACCGCCGTCTTCTCCTTCATCGTCGCCCCCGAATATCGCGGCACACGCCTCAACTACGACATGATTATGAGCATCATGCCGGAACTGAAGGCCAACTATGACTTCGTCTTCATCCCCGTACTCCACCGCCTGAAGACTCACCAGTACTGGCAACGGTGGGGCGCCCGCGAGTTCTACCGCGACGCCGATTGCGTCTACTACCAGCTGCCGCTGCACGCCTGACGCTCATTCACCAATCAGGAACACCGTGTTGCGCTTGTGGAGGTCTATCTTCCCCCTCTCCGCTTTCCACTTGCTGCAGGGCAATGTGCGTATGTACTGCGTCGGCAGCGTGATGTCGCAAGCCACGCACACCAGCGTATCTGCCTGCAGCACAGTGCTCAGGGCCTCCAGCATCTGGTTGTTACGGTACGGCGCCTCGATGAATATCTGTGTCTCGTGCGTGTGGTGCACATGCTCTTCTATGCGTCGCAGCGTGGCGGCGCGCGCCGAGCGGTCCACAGGCAGGTAGCCCTTGAAGGCGAAACGCTGGCCGTTCAACCCGCTAGCCATCAGCGCCAACATCAGTGACGACGGCCCCACCAGCGGCACCACCTCGATGCCGCGCCGCTGCGCAATCCGGGTAATCATCGCCCCCGGGTCGGCTACGCATGGCAGCCCCGCCTCGCTCAGCAGACCTATGTTTTCGCCACGCTCTATGGCATCAAGATGATGACCCACGGCGTCGTGGGTGGTATGCTCGTTAAGCTCCAGGAACACAGCGTCGTCGATAGGGTAGGGGTAGCCGGCCCTCTTCAGGAAGCGTCGCGCCGAGCGCAGCTCCTCGACGATGAAAGTGCGGCACGTGGCCAGCAGCTCCATGTTGCCCTGCGGCAACGACAAAGCCATCTCGTCGGCCGCGTCCGTGCCGGTCCCTTTCTGGCCGTAATCCCCGATTGGAACGGGAAAAAGTATCAGTTTTCCTTTTCTCATTCCCGTTTAACGCGCTTTTCCCGCATTTATTATGCCCGGCCTATATTTCCTTCCGTCATGAAACCACCTGCCCCACCCATGTCACCTCCCTCGCCAAATGCCTGGTTCTGCACACATTCCACCTCCTATATCATCGCCTTCCCGGAATTTTACTGCATTTCCCCCAAGCCTCTCTACCCCCTCTCTACCCCCTCTCTGGGTCCTCTCTACCCCCTCTCGCCCCCCCCTGCTGCCGAAAAAAAAAGTGTCTTCCCCGCAACGCAGGCCGGTGTTGCAGTTTGCGGTTTTGTCGTCCACCAATAAAAAAAATAATTTGCAAACATAAACAAAGTGTCGTATGTTTGC
The DNA here is from genome assembly GCA_947165345.1 of uncultured Bacteroidales bacterium. GTDB lineage: Bacteria > Bacteroidota > Bacteroidia > Bacteroidales > P3 > Colimorpha. Next base: position 12,502 of record CAMVAA010000044.1, on the reverse strand, counting down.
AGGTGTCAAAGAAGACGCAAAACACGAATTATAAATTATAAATCAATACATTATGCTGAAAAAATTACATCGTTTCTTCGCGCTGGCGGCACTGGTGGCGCTGCCGGCGATGGCAAGTGCTCAGGATGAACTCCTGGTAGCCAATGGCTCGACAACCAACAGGTACATCCCCATCTATGGCTACTACACTGACGCCAACCAGCACAATCAGGTAATCTACCCGGCCGACTCCATCGAGGACATGCTGGGCGGCACCATCGGCGGCCTCACCTTCTACCTCTCGCAGGTCAACAGTGACCCGTGGGACATCACCGTGACCATCAGCCTCGGCACCACCACGGCCGCCGACCTCGCCTCCGGCCTCGACGCCACCACCTCCCTCACTCAAGTGTGGCAGGGCACTGTCAACGGACAGACCAACGAACTCAGCTTCCTGTTCGACAACGAGTTCATCTACGATGGCGACAACCTCCTCATCGACATCCAGACCGCCACCTCCGGCGAGTACAGCAACTCCTACTTCTACGGCGTCTCGCTCAGCAACGCATCGCGCTACACCTACACCACCAGCTACGGCTCCCAAACCAACTATTCCCAGAACTTCCTGCCCAAGACCAAGTTCGAATACACACCAGGCGGCAGCTCCATCTGCCGCAAGCCCAAGTCGTTGGTCTTCGCCACCATCACCAACAACGGCGCCGACGTCAGCTGGACGGCCCCCGTCGACGGCGCCTCGGAGTACGCCATCTTCGTCGACGGCGCCTACGAGACCTCCGTCACCGACACCTTCTACACCATCACCGGCCTCTCGGCCAACACCGACCACCTCGTCCAGGTGAAAAACGTCTGCGGCGACGGCGACAGCTCCGGATTCCTCAGCGGCATCTTCCGCACCCTCTGCCAGAATGGCAACTGCGAGGTGCAAGTCATCCCCTCGGCCTACTACTCCTCTTCCGCCTATATGCCTCATGCACGCATCTACCAGAACGGCACCCTCTTGGCCGACGCCAACACCAACACCAGCGTCGACATCTGCAGCGGCGACAGCCTGATTGTCATCTACGGCGCTCCGCAGTACACCAGCAGCCCCAACCTCCGCATCGTCGACATCGCCGGCGTCGAGCTCTTCAACGGCACCGCCAACAACGGCGACACCGTCGTCGCCGTCGCCAACGGCTGCCCCACCTGCATCCCACCCACGGCCGTCCGTCAGACCCCAAACGACGCCTTCTCCACCGTCATCGCCTGGAGCGACCCCAACTTCGACCCCTCCAATGAATACATCGTCGAAATCGACGGCATCCAATACCCCGTCTCCGGCGACACCGTCTACGACCTCACCACCTACCCACTCTCACGCTACAGCGTCCGCGTCGCCCGCCTCTGCGACGGCGACGACACCTCCTACTGGCGCACCCTCAACTTCTCCGCTCCCTGCGACGAAAGCGTCTACGCCGAAGTGCCTTTCTCTTCCGGCTTCGAAGAGCTCGAAACCGGCGAAAGCCCCGACTGCTGGGTCCAGGTGGCCACCGGCACCAACACCAACCTCAACCCGCACCCCGTCTTCCCCTCGGCCTACGTCCATGCCCCCAATGCACACAACAGCAGAGTATACTTCGAGTTCGAGAGCAACCAGGGCGAGACCGAAATCCTGGCCCTGCCCCGCATGGAGGACGTCAGCACCCTCCAGCTCTCCTTCTACGCCGTCACCACCTACTCCACCAACGGCTTCCTCTTCGAAGCCGGCGTCATCGAGACCGACGACCAGGGCGAGTACACCTTCGTCCCCGTCGACACCGTCGACATCATCGCCTCCAACAGCTTCAACGGTGGCTACCACGTCTACAACGTACTCTTCGACACCTACCAGGGCGACGGCGACCGCCTCGCCATCAAAGTCTCTCCCACCGGCTCCTCCACCTACACCCTCATGATCGACGACTTTAACGTCATCCGCGTCGGCGTCCCCGTCCTCGGTCCCTTCCAGCAGAACACCTACTCCATCAACCTCGGCGACACCCTCTCCCTCGACGCCAACCTCATGTCCGGCGATGTCGACTCCTACACCTGGACCTCCCCCATGCTCGAAAGCGGCCTGGCTGAAATCGTCAGCCAGGACTCCACTAACGTCCGCATCGTCTACAACGCCGCCGGCTCCGACATCCTCACCGTCACCGCCTCCAACGCCAACGGCGAGGCCTCCCGCAGCGTCCTCGTCACCGTCATCGACAACTCCCTCGTCTCCTCCTTCCCCTACAACACTGGCTTCGAAGACGGCGACGACTGTAGCTGGTACACCGCCAACAGCTTCAACGGCTGGTACATCGGCTCCGCCACCGCCTACGAAGGCTCCAACTCCCTCTACATCAGTCGCGACAACGGCGCCTCCAACCTCATGGCCGACGGCCTCACTGGCCAATCCTACGCCTACCGCCACGTCGAAGTGCCCGCCTCCGGCGAATACACTCTCAGCTTCATGTGGAAAGCCGCCGGCACCGCCGGCAGCCGCTACATGCGCGCCTACATCGCCGACTCCGTCGTCCACCCAGTCGCCGGCAGCTCCCCCTCCAGCGAATGGACACTCATCGGCAGCGAATGCGTCTCCTCCTCCTCCTGGACCCAGTTCGCCGCTCCCTTCACCATGCTCGAAGGACAGCACACCATCATCCTCTACTGGTACGGCACCGGCAACCAGAACCCGCCCGTCGCCGTCGACAACATCAGCATCGACGTCAACACCTGCCCCACTCCCGTCGCCCTCAGCCTCGTCGACGCCTCCGAGAGCAGCCTCACCATCGGCTGGACCGCCCTCGGCGACGAAGGCACATGGCTCCTGACCGTCGGCGACGCCGAACCCATCGAGGTCTCCGAAAACCCCTACCCCATAACCGACCTCGACGAGAACGTCGAGTACACCGTCTCCCTCCGCGCCTACTGCGACCCGGGCGACACCAGCTTCGCCCTCTCCGGCACCTTCCGCACCACCTGCGCTCCAGTCTCCGTCATCCCCTGGACCGAGACCTTCGCCACCAACGAGAACGTCACCTGCTGGACCACCCTCGACCTCGACGCCTACACCTCCTCCAACTGGAACTATAGCAGCGGCTACATGCGCTCCGGCGCCAACTACAACGCCAACGCCAACGACTGGCTCATCTCGCCCGCCATCGTCCTGCCCGACAACGCCGAAGGACTCGTCGTCTCCTGGGACGCCTACGGCTCCTCCTATAGCAGCTACGGCTCCCACCTCCGCGTCCTCCTCTCCACCTCCGGCATGGACACTGCCAGCTTCACCACCGAGCTCGCCAGCATCGACGCCGGCGCCTGGACCAACTACACGGCTCCCATCGACAACCTCGCCGGCCAGACCGTCCGCATCGCCTTCGTCCACGACAGCTACAACGACAACGGCGTCCAGGTCCGCAACGTCCAGGTCCGCTCGGCTCTCGTGCCCGTCGTCTCGGTCCAGGGCCCCGGCCTGACCGACATCAACGTCCCCGTCGTCATGCGCGCCGTCCTCCACGAGGGCGCCTCGCCCGTCACCTACTCCTGGTCCTCGTCTCTCGGTGTGACTCCTGTCGCCGCCGCCGACTCGGCCGTCTTCACCTACACCGCCACCGGCACCGACACCGTCACCCTCATCGCCTCCAACGCACATGGCGCCGACACCGCCGTCGCCGTAATCAACGTCTACGACTTCGCCCCCGCCATAATGCCCTTCAGCGAGGACTTCGAGACCTCCGCCGCCAACTGGCTCCTCTCCAACGGCACCAACGGCTGGTACATAGGCCCCGCCGAGAGCAACGGCGGCTCCAACGGCCTCTACATCTCCAACGACGCCGGCCTCACCAACGGCTACAACAACGCCGCCGCCACCTACTCCTTCGCCTCACGCTACGTCTCCTTCGACAGCGCCGGCACCTACACCCTCTCCGTCGACTGGAAGGTCAACGGCGAAAACAACTACGACTTCGTCCGCATTTTCCTCGCCCAGCCCGTCGAACTCGTGGGTGGCACCAATGCCCCTGCCGGCATGTCCAACCCCGCTTCGAGCATCCCCGACGGCTGGATAGCGCTCACCGACAACTACCTCTGCGGCCAGTCCTCATGGCAGACCCACAGCCGCATCTTCTCCCTCCCCTCCGACGGCACCTGGCAGCTCATCGTCATGTGGCGCAACGACGGCTCTCAGGGCAGCGCACCCGTGGCACTCGACAATCTGTCCATCGTCGCCGGCGGCGTCCTGCCCCCGACGCCCACGCCCTGCGCCGCTCCCTCCATCACCTCCGTCGTGCCCTCCGCCACCAGCGTTCTGCTCAACTACAGCGGTTCGGCCGCCAGCTATGAAGTCCACATCGTCCAGGGCACCTGGGACGGTCCCGCCGCCGGCATAGCCACCACCGCCACCTCCTACACCTTCTCCAACCTCACTCCCTCTACCTACTACACCGTCGGCGTCCGCGCCGTCTGCGACAACGGCGTCTCCGACTGGATCTTCGAAGAGGTGACCACCCTCGCCGCCGGAGCCGACACCTCCTGCCTCGTCCCGTCAGCTCTCCACACCGTCTCCGTCGACAGCACCAGCGCCACCATCGCCTGGACCGCCGGCGCCACCGAGTCCCTGTGGCAGCTCATGGTGAACGACGACCCCGACCACCTCGTCATGGCCAACGCCACCACCTACGTGTTCTCCAACCTGGCTCCCTCCACCGCCTACCGTGTCCGCGTCCGTGCCTACTGCAGCGCCACCAGCCAGAGCGAATGGAGCCCCGAACTGACATTCACCACCACCGCTTCCGGCGTCGGCATCGACGGCGTCGGTGAGAACGGCATCGCCCTCTTCCCGAACCCCGCCACCACCATGCTCAACGTCAGCGTCAGCGAGCCCGCCGTCGTCACCATCGTCGACATCAGCGGCCGCGAAGTCCTCCGGACCAGCGTCCAGAGCCACTCCGTCATCGACCTCGCCGACCTCGCCCAGGGCACCTACTTCGTCCGCTTCAGCGGCGAGCACCTCAACGCCGTCCGCAAGCTCCTCGTCAGGTAAGCCCTCGTGGCCATAGGCCTTCTCCTGCAGGGGCCGGCACTCCGTCTCGGATGCGCCGGCCCCTCTCTTTCTCCCGTCGGCACGCTGGCACGAAATTTGTACGTCCCGGACAATAAAACAGTCCTAAATCAGTTTATAAAGTACCACAAACAACAACACCTATGAAATACTCTGTCATATTAGCCCTCGCCACATGCGCCATGATGGTGCAGGCTTGCGCTCAAAAGCCCGATGAGGTGGTGGCCTCCGTCGCCGCCCCGGCTCCTGCTCCCGCCGTCCACCGCCTCACGCTGACCGACTTCACCGACGTCGCCGCCGCTACCATCGACGGCGTCGTCCACATCAAGACCGAGATGACGCAGATGACCCCGCTCTACCAGTCCTTCTTCGGCTTCATCATCCCCCAGGGCGTCCAGCGCCAGGTCTACAACGCCTACGGCTCCGGCGTCATCATCACCGCCGACGGCTACATCCTGACCAACAACCATGTCGTGCAGGACGCCGAGCGCATCAGCGTCACTCTCAACGACCGCCGCGAGCTGCCCGCACGCCTCGTCGGCCACGACCCCGCCACCGACCTCGCCGTCATCAAGGTCGAAGCCGAGGGCCTCACCTACATCCCCTTTGGCAACAGCGACCTCGTGCGCGTCGGCGAGCCCGTCCTCGCCATCGGCAACCCCTTCAACCTCACCTCCACCGTGACCAGCGGCATCATCAGCGCCAAGGCCCGCAACATGCACATCATCGACAACCCGCGCTCCAACGAGACCCCGCTCGAGTCCTTCCTCCAGACCGACGCTGCCGTCAACAGCGGCAACAGCGGCGGCGCCCTCGTCAACTCGCAGGGCGAGCTCATAGGCGTCGTCACGGCCATCGCCGGCGGCAACGGCGGCAATTACATCGGCTACTCCTTCGCCATACCCTCCAACCTCGCCGTCAAGGTCGCCGCCGACCTGCAGCACTACGGCTACGTCCAGCGCGGCTACCTCGGCCTACAGGTCACCGAGGTCGACGCCAACGTGGCTCGGAAAGTCGGCGCACGCGACACCAAAGGTCTCTACGTCGTCAAGGTGAACCCCGATTGCGCAGCCGACCGCGCCGGCATCGTGCCGGGCGACGTTGTTCTGCGCGTCGCCGGCAAGGAGGTGAACACCTTCGCCGAAATGACCGAGGAGCTCGGCCTCTTCTCCCCAGGCGACGAGGTCGACGTGGACTACGTCCGCGACGGCCACGCACGCACCGTCAAAGCCACACTGCTCAACTCCAAAGGCACCACTCAGATTATCCGGGCCGGCAATTGATGGCACACTTCCTGCCCATAACACTCGATGAGATGAAGCGCCTCGGCTGGGACCGGCCCGACGTGGTGCTCGTCTCCGGCGACGCCTACATCGACCATCCGTCGTTCGGCACCGCCGTCATCGGGCGCTCTCTCGAGGCGGCCGGATTCCGTGTCGCCGTCATCCCGCAGCCCAACTGGCGCGACGACCTGCGCGACTTCCGCAAGTTCGGCGCCCCGCGACTATTCTTCGGCGTCACCAGCGGCGCCATGGACAGCATGGTGAACCACTACACCGCCGCACGACGTCTGCGCAGCGACGACGCCTACACCCCCGGCGGGCAGGCCGGCTTCCGTCCCGACCGCGCCACCTACGTCTACTCCCGCATCCTCAAGCAGCTCTTCCCCGACGTGCCCGTTGTCATCGGCGGCATCGAAGCCTCGATGCGCCGGCTGGCACACTACGACTACTGGGACGACCGGCTCTTCCCGTCCATCCTGGCCGACACCCCTGCCGACCTGCTCAACTACGGCATGGGCGAGCGCACCACCCTCAAGATTGCCCGCCTCCTCGACGCCGGCCACGGCATCGAGGCCTGCCGCCACCTGCCCCAGGTGGCATACATCGGGAACGCGAAAAGGGTAGGGGAGGACAATGTTATCGAACTCCATTCCTACGAGGAGTGCCTGAAGAGCAAACGCCTCGAGGCGGAGAACTACCACGTCATCGAGCTCGAGAGCAACAAGACGGAGTGCGCCACCCTCGTGCAGCGCCACGGCGACCGCTACGTGGTGGTCAACCCGCCCGAGCCACCCATGACGACCGGCGAAATCGACGCCACCTTCGACCTGCCCTACATGCGGCTTCCGCACCCCAAATACAAGAAGCGCGGCCCCATCCCGGCTTTCGACATGATACGCTGGAGCGTGAACACCCACCGCGGCTGCTTCGGCGGTTGCTCGTTCTGCACCATCAGCGCCCACCAGGGCAAGCAGATAGCATCGCGAAGCGAGGCGAGCATCATGGCCGAGGTCGACCGCATCGTCCAGGACCCCGAATTCCACGGCGTGCTGACCGACCTCGGCGGTCCTTCCGCCAACATGTGGCGCATGCACGGCAAGAATCCCGACCTCTGCCGTCGCTGCAGCCGCTACAGCTGCTCCATGCCTACCATGTGCCGCAACCTCGACAGCGACCACCGGCCTATGATACACCTCCTGCGCAGAGTGGCGGCGCACCCGGGCGTGAAACACCTCTATGTGGGCAGCGGCATTCGCTGCGACCTCTTCCAGGAGGGTCGGGACGAGGCCTCCGCCCTCCACGACAACGCCGGATGGCAGTATTTCGGCGAGGTGGTGGTGCACCACACCTCCGGCCGCCTGAAGGTGGCTCCCGAGCACACATCCGACCGCGTGCTGGCCATGATGCGCAAGCCCTCCTTCTCACTCTTCCGCGAGACCAAACGTCGCTTCGACGCCATCTGCCGCGACGCGGGCCTCCGCTACCAGCTGATACCTTATTTCATAAGCAGCCACCCCGGTTGCCGGCTCGAGGACATGGCTGACCTGGCCGTCGAAATGAAGAAGATGGGCTACCGCCTGGAGCAGATTCAGGACTTCACGCCCACCCCGATGACCCTGAGCACCGAGATGTACTACACCGGCATCGACCCCTCATCCATGAAACCCGTCTACGTGGCCACCTCACCGGCCGACAAGGCCGACCAGCGACGCCTCTTCTTCTTCTACCGGCCCGACCAGCGGCACCTTATCGAGCAGAGTCTGCGGCGTGCCGGCCTCGGCGCCTATGTCCAGCGACTCTACGGGACGGGAACGGCTCCACGGCCACGCCGATAGTCGACCTCAATAGCACCAACCCCTGATGACTGACACAGCGACTGCCATTTTGGCAGTCGCCTCTTTTTTGGTACGGTTGTTGTATTATTGTCAGGCAAAACAACCAAGAATTCCAAAAATCAAATAATATGACATTAGACAAGTTCACAATCAAAGCGCAGGAAGCCGTGCAGAAGGCGCAGGAGATTGCCCTCGGCGGGCAGCACCCGGCCATCGAGACGGCTCACCTGCTGAAGGGGCTCCTCTCCGAAGACGAGAACGTGACCCCCTACCTCCTGAAGAAAATGGAGGTCAACATCCCCCGCTTGACGCAGCAGGTGGATGACATCTTGGGCAGCATGCCCCGCGTCAGTGGCGGACAGGTCTATCTCAGCAGCGACGCCAACCAGGCACTCGTGAACGCCCAACAGCGGGCCACCAAGATGAACGACGAGTTCGTCAGCGTGGAGCACCTGCTGCTCGGCATCCTCAGCGGCCGCGACCGCGTAAGCCAGCTGCTGAAAGACGCCGGTTGCAACGAGAAGGCCCTCCAGGCCGCCATCGCAGACCTGCGCAAGGGCTCCAAGGTCACCTCCCAAAACCAGGAGCAGACCATGAACGCCCTGAACAAGTACGCCAAAAACCTCAACCAGCTCGCTCAGGCCGGCAAGCTCGACCCCGTCATCGGGCGTGACGACGAGATCCGCCGTGTGCTGCAGATTCTTAGCCGCCGCACCAAGAACAACCCCATCCTCATCGGCGAACCCGGCGTCGGTAAGACAGCCATCGCCGAAGGGCTGGCACAGCGTATCGTAAGCGGCGACGTCGCCGAGAATCTGAAGAGCAAGACCATCTACAGTCTCGACATGGGCGCCCTGATTGCCGGCGCCAAGTACAAGGGCGAATTCGAGGAGAGGCTGAAGAGCGTCATCCGCGAAATCAACGAGGCCGACGGCGAGATAATCCTCTTCATCGACGAAATCCACACCCTCGTGGGTGCCGGTGGCGGCGAGGGAGCCATGGACGCCGCCAACATCCTCAAACCGGCTCTGGCGCGTGGCGAACTCCGCGCCATCGGCGCCACCACCCTGGCCGAATACCAGAAGTACTTCGAGAAGGACAAAGCCCTTGAGCGCCGTTTCCAGTCCGTACTCATCGACGAGCCCTCCGTGCCGGACACCATCTCCATCCTGCGTGGCCTGAAGGAGCGCTACGAGGTGCACCACCGCGTCCGTATCAAGGACGAGGCCATCATCGCCGCCGCCGAGCTCAGCCACCGCTACATCAGCGACCGCTTCCTGCCGGACAAGGCCATCGACCTCATCGACGAGGCCGCAGCCAAGCTGCGTCTGGAAATAGACTCGGTGCCTGAGGAACTTGATGAGATTGAGCGCCGTATACGCCAGCTGGAGATTGAGCGCGAAGCCATCAAGCGCGAGAACGACCAGGACAAGATAGCCCAGATTGACAAGGAGCTCGGCACGCTGCGTGAGCAGCGCGACCAGATGAAGGCTCGCTGGCAGAACGAGAAGCAGATAGTGGAAGGCATACAGGCCGAGGTGAAGAACATCGAGAGCTACAAGTTCGAAGCCGAACAGGCCGAGCGGCAGGGCGACTACGGTCGTGTCGCCGAACTGCGCTACGGCCGCATCAAGGAGGCCGAGAAGAAGGTGGAAGACCTCAAATCCCAGCTGCGCGAGATGCAGGCGTCGGGTGCCTTGATCAACGAGGAGGTGGACTCGGAGCAGATAGCCGAAGTGGTCTCCAAGTGGACCGGTATCCCCGTGACCCGCATGCTCCAGAGCGAACGCGAGCGGCTGTTGCACCTCGAGGACGAGCTGCACAAGCGCGTCGTCGGCCAGGACGAGGCCATCAACGTCATCGCCAACGCCGTCCGCCGCTCGAGGGCAGGCCTCTCCGACGGCAAGCGCCCTATCGGCTCCTTCATCTTCCTCGGCACCACGGGCGTCGGTAAGACCGAGCTCGCCAAGGCCCTCGCCGAGGTGCTGTTCGACGACGAGAACATGATGGTGCGTATCGATATGAGCGAATACCAGGAGCGCCACAGCGTCAGTAGACTTATCGGAGCACCCCCAGGGTACGTCGGATACGACGAGAGCGGCCAACTGACAGAGGCCGTGCGCCGTAAACCCTACTCGATAGTGCTGTTCGACGAAATCGAGAAAGCCCATCCCGATGTGTTCAACATCCTGCTGCAGGTGCTCGAAGACGGCCGCCTGACCGACAACAAGGGGCGTACCTGCGACTTCAAGAACACAATCATCATAATGACCTCGAACATGGGCAGCGACATCATTCGGGAGAAGCTGGAAGGCAGCAGCATGCCCACACAGTTTGAGCTCGACGAGACCAAGAATGCTGTCATGGAACTGCTCAAACAGCGCATCCGTCCCGAGTTCCTTAACCGTATAGACGAGATCATCATGTTCCAGCCCCTGACGCAGAACCAGATACGCGACATCGTCCGCATTCAGCTGCGCGGCGTGGCCAAGATGCTCGAGAAGAACGACATCACCATCTCGGCGACCGACGAGGCGGTGAACCACCTCGCCGAAGTGGGCTTCGACCCCGCCATGGGCGCCCGACCGGTAAAGCGTGTCATTCAGCGTGAAATCTTGAACGAGATGAGCCGCCAGCTCCTCGAAGGCAAGATACACGGCAACGAGACCATCATCATCGATGTCATCGACGGACAGTTTGTCTTCTACAATCCCGGAGACAAGCATTGAACACGACGTGTGGTCGACGGCAAATAAGCCGCCGACCACTTTTTTTTGTTTTATGTCGTTGCATATCGTTTTTTTTTCATATCTTTGCCCCTGTTGACAGAGAGAAAATAAACTGTCAAAGGATTGTAAATAAACCTTTTAATAAATAAAACAAAATGAAAACAGCTTATAATTTCAACGCAGGTCCCTGTGTCCTGCCGAAAGAGGCCATCGAGTCCACCATCGCCGCTATCCGCGACTTTGACAACACCGGTATCGGCCTGCTCGAAATCTCTCACCGTACTCCCGGTTGGGAGCGCACCATGGAAGAAACACGCCAGCTGTGGCGCGACCTGCTCGGCATCCCCGCTGAGTACGAAATCCTCTTCCTCGGTGGTGGCGCCAGCACCGGCTTCATGGATGTGCCCGCCAACCTGCTGAACAAGAAGGCCGCCTACCTCCAGACCGGCGTCTGGGCCAAGAAGGCCGCCAAAGAGGCCAAGAACTTCGGCGAGACCGTGATCGTGGCCAGCAGCGAAGACAAGACCTACAGCTACATCCCGAAGGGTTGGACCGTCCCCGCCGACGCCGACTACTTCCACATCACCACCAACAACACCATCTACGGCACCGAGATCCGCAAGGACTTCGCCGCCAACGAGATCAACAACGTCATGCTCGTCGCCGACATGAGCTCCGACATCATGAGCCGCCCCGTCGACGTGAAGAAGTACGGTCTCATCTACGGTGGTGCCCAGAAGAACGTCGGCCCTGCCGGTGTCACCTTCTACATCGTCCGCAAAGACATCCTCGGCAAAATCACCGACCGCCAGTACATGAACCCCCTGCCCACCATGGTTGACTTCCGCACCCACGCTGCCGAAGAGGCCAAGAACATCTCCATGTTCAACACTCCTCCCGTGAGCGCCATCTTCGTCATGCACGAGACCCTGAAGTGGGTTAAGAACACCATCGGCGGTGTGGCCGAGATGGAGAAGATCAACCTCAAGAAGAGCGCTATGCTCTATGAGGAAATCGACCGCAACAGCATGTTCCGCGGCACCGCCGAGAAGGAAGACCGCTCCATCATGAACCACTGCTGGGTCATGGCCGAGGGTCGCGAGAACCTCCAGGACGCCTTCATGGCCTTCGCCAAGGAGCGCGGCATGGTCGGCATCAAGGGCCACCGCAGCGTCGGCGGTTTCCGTGCCAGCCTCTACAACGCTTGCCCCGTCGAGGCCGTCGAGGCTCTCGTCCAGTGCATGCAGGACTTCGAGAAAGCCAACAAGTAAGTTGTTATTAAAACGGCGAATTATGCGAATTGAGCGAATTTGTCTACAATGAATTAAAGGCCAATTACTCGAATTTTGACTACAAATAATTCGAGTAATTGGCTAATAATTGAAATACGTAGCTTCGAATAATTAGTTAAATTAGCCGTTAAAAAAAGTAAAACATGGAAATCAGAGACGACGTAAGACACGGCTACGAGAAGAAACTCCGCAAGGAGCCTACCTGCGTCTTCTCCGATGAAATAAAGATTTATCCAAAGATGAAAGTTTTAGTTGCTACCGAGAAACCGTTTGCCAAAGTGGCTGTTGACGGTATCAA
>CAMVAA010000043.1 GCA_947165345.1 uncultured Bacteroidales bacterium | reverse complement strand
CGAAGGGGAAAGGACCAGCCAGCCCAGGGCAACGCCCGGGGTAAAACGAAGTGCAGCAAACCCCCGGAAAGGGCAAAAACCGGGCCCCACCCCCCCCCCCCCCCCCCCCGCGCGTCTCGGAGAGACGCCACCACGTATAGTGGACCCGATAGCGGGGAATCAAATTTATTTTGTATATTTGCAGTCCGCACCCTCCGCCGGGAGTGTGTGCTATTGTTTGATAACTAATATTATATAATAATGACAACAGAAAAGAAAAACTGGAAAAACGAGGTGCTGGCCTACGTGATGCTCATCGTCGGCAGCGCCCTCTTCGCCGTGGGCGATGTGATGTTTGTGAACCCCTACCTCATGGCCCCGGGCGGCACCTACGGCCTGAGCAACGTCTTCAACACCCTATGGCCGTGGAAGATCTCGCTCTACGCCATCTGCATGGACGTCCCGCTGCTCATCGTCGGCACCCTCATCCTCGGCCCCAAGTTCGGCTTCAAGACCATCCTCTCCACAGCCCTCATCTTCGGCTTCACCTTCGTGCTCGAAAGCGTCTGGGGCTACAACCCCGTCATCTTCGACGGCAAGATTATGGACACCCCCATCGAGGGCCTCTCCATGGTGCAGATCCCCCACGACGGCGGCTGGTTCACACCCGACTACTTCCTCAACACCGTCGTCGCCGGCCTCATCTACGGCGTCGCCATAGGCCTGATATTCCGCTCCGGCGCCACCAGTGGCGGCAGCGACATCATCTCCATGATCCTCCACAAGTACACCAAGATCAGCCTCGGCACCCTCGTCATGATTGTCGACGGCTGCATCACCCTCAGCACCCTCGTCGCCTTCGGCGACATCCGCCTGCCTATCTACTCCATCATCATCATCGTCATCGAGGGCAAGGTCATCGACCTCGTCGTCGACGGCATGAAGAGCTACAAGACCATGTTTATCGTCACCGACAACATCGAGGCCGTCCGCGACTACATCCTCAACGACCTCAAGCGCGGCGGCACCTACATGACCGGCAAGGGCCTCTACAAGGGCGCCGAGCGCCAGATGATCTACGTCACCCTCGACCGCGCCGACATGGTGAAGCTCAAGAGCAACCTGCACCGCATCGACCCCGGCGCCTTCGTGAACATCATGGACAGCAGCGAAATCCTCGGCACCGGATTCAAAGCCCTCCCCAAGGAGTAGCCCTCCGCACCGGACAATAAAAACCGCAAATCGGCGTTAGTCGCATTATGAGGGTACTTCAGCTCTGCATCAAGCCTCCTTTCCCGCCCGTCGACGGCGGCACGATGGCCATGGACAGCGTCACCCAGGGTCTGCTGCGTGCTGGCTGCGAGGTGAAGGTCCTGACCGTCGAGAGCGACAAGCACCCCCTCCGTCGCGACAGGCTGACTGACGACTACGTGGCACGCACCGCCATCGAGGCGGTCTATGTCGACCTCCGCGTCAAACCCCTGCCCGCCGCCGTGGCCATGCTCTGCGGCGAGTCGTACCACGTCCAGCGCTTCCGCAGCGACGACTTCGCGCGACGGCTGCGCGAGGTGCTCCAGGAGCGGCAGTACGACATCGTCCACGTGGAGAGCATCTTCCTCACCTGCTACGTGCCGCTCATAAGGAAGTATTCCTCGGCCAAGGTGATTCTCCGCGCCCACAACGTGGAGTACAAAATCTGGCGCCAGGTCGCGCTGAGCACCCGCAACCCCCTGAAGCGGTGGTACCTCAAACACCTGTCCCTGACGTTGCGCGCCTACGAGCTGGAACACGTGAACGACTACGACGGCGTGCTGTGCATCACGCGCAACGACGCCGACTGCTTCCGGGCCAACGGCTGCCGCCGCCCCGTGGCCGCCATACCGTTCGGCGTCGAGGTCGAGGAGCTGGCCCATGTCGACGAGGAGCCGGCCTCGCTCTTCCACATCGGCGCCATGGACTGGATGCCCAACCGCGAGAGCATCAAGTGGTTTCTGGACAGCGTGTGGCCCGTGGTGCACCGCGAGGTGCCGCAGGCGCGCCTCTACCTGGCCGGACGTCGCATGCCGCAGGAGTGGATGGACGCCCGCATCGACGGCGTCAGCGTCGTCGGCGAAGTGCCGGACGCCATGTATTTCATCGCAGGGAAGCAGATCAACGTGGTCCCCCTCCTCAGCGGAAGCGGCATCCGGGTGAAGATTATCGAGGCCATGTCGGTGGGCAAGGCCGTGGTGACCACCAGCGTCGGCGCCCAAGGCATAGACTACACCGACGGCGAGAACCTCCTCATCGCGGACACGCCCGAGGCCTTCGCAAGGCAGATCAAGCGCCTCGTCGACGACCCCGCCTTCTGCCGTCGTGTCGGCGATGCCGCCGCCCGCCTCGTCGCCGAGCGCTACGACCCCCGCCGTCTGACCGAAGAAATGATTGCATTCTACGAAAAAACAATAGCACGATGAAAAAGATAGCGATAGTAGTGGCTGCGGTGCTGCTCGCCATAGCGGCACAAGCCCAGGTGACCATCCCCGGCACCTCCAAGACCCTGCGCATCGACAGCGAGGACTGGCGCTACCTCCGCACCTTCAAGGTCGAGGACGGAGCCGACGTATACCTCTTCTATTTTGTGGGCCACGATGTGGTCGACGCGGCTGGCGACACGGTGTTGCCGTCGCTGCGTATCTACGTCAACGAAAACTACGACGGCGACGTCTACAGCCTCGCCTACGACAGGTACATGAAGCAGCCCTTCCAGTCGCTCGACGAGTACACCCACGGCCTCGGCCTGCCCAAGAGCGGCGGCATCGGCTACGACGGCATGTACACCAACCCCGGCGACGGCAAGGACTACCGCTTCCTGATGACCTACTTCCAAGACAAGAAGACCATGGTGGAGATACGCCTCGAGACCACGGGCGACACCTTCGCCGACATGGAGTTTGACTTCAAGGACCTGCTCGGTACACTGAAATGACAGCCATGCGTAAACTCCTGCCGCTTCTGCTCCTGTGTGCGACGGCCCTGACCGCTAAGGCGCAGCCTATGCTGGCCGAGGCTGACAGCCTGTACAAAGCCCGCTTCGCCCGGCTGGGCGAAGCCTATGCACGGGAGCCGGAGAATGTGGAGAACCTCTACAACATGGCTCTCTTCTACTTCGACAACTCCTGTCCCATGCGCAACCTGCCGGTGGCCATGACCTTCGCCGTGCGCGCCGAGCGGCTCTACTCCGAGATGCTCGAGGCCGACAGGCTGAGGGACCTCAGGCAGCTGATGGACAAGGGTATCGACCTGGCGTCGATACGCCAGACGCGGAAAGCCATCGCCGCCGCTGCCGCCAACGCCGTGCGGCTGCGGTCCGACATGGACAGCCGCGAGGTGGAGCTCTACCTCGAAGTCTTCGCACAGGACAAGGAGATGGTGAGCCTGCTGCGGCAGCGGCGTATAGAGATTGAGTACGGCGAAGACCTGCGCCGCGCCACTCCGGAGGCCTACTACCACTTCATGGAGACCTATCCCGTCACCGACGGTGCGGAGCAGATGGAGCAGCGTCTGGGCGAGGCCCTGGCGCCCGTGATATCCTCTGCCCCCTCGGAGGCCGTCGTGGACAGCATTCAGCGGCGCTACAGCCGTAGCTCGTCGGTGGCCCGCGCCGCCGAGCGGCGGCGCAGCAGCCTGGCCTTCGCCGAGGCGGCGCGCCTGAACACGGTCGAGGCATACTCCGCCTTCCTCCAGCGCTTCCCAAGCAGCGACGAAAACATGGTGGCCCGCGAGCGGCTCGACCTGCTGAACGAGCAGCGCTTCGCCTCGCTCCAGTCCGCACGCGACTATGCCGACTTCGCGGAGCGCAACGCCGAGGAAACTCTCTCCGACGATGCCGTCGGCACCCTCCGCCAGCGCATCCTACAGGACCACGACGTCGAGGCCGCACGGATCTATCTGGCACGCTTCAAGGACGACTACGCCTACAGCGACATATACAACCTCTACTACTCGTGGCACGCCGCCGAGGGCAACAGTGCCCCGATAAAGCGTTTCGCGGAGGCGCATCCCGACTACCCGGCGCAACGGGCCGTGGAGGAGGACCTGGACCGTGGGCGCTTGATAGACAGGATAGACCTGATGGAGGACTTCCTCGACGTGCGGTACGAGGTCTACGCCGACAACTTGAGGCAGAATATGGACCGCCGCATCGCCTTCGTGATGCTGCAGCGCATGCTGCAGACCAAGACGGCGAGCCGCGCCTACAAGGACGCGGCTGCCCGTGCACGCCAGTTCGAGATATGCTTCGACAACAACTGCAACGACGAGTACACCGAGCTGATGGGGCTGCTCAATGCCCCGCCGCAGCGTCGCCATCTGGCGGAGACACTCGGGGTGCAGGGGAGCGACGTGACGCACCCGGCGCTGAACGCGGCCGACGGACGGCTCTACTTCACCGTGGCGGGCCGCCGCGGCGGCAGCCGCATCTGCAGCGCTGCGCGCGAGGGCAAAAGGTGGGGCGCACCGGTCGATGTGCAGTTTGCCAATGCCGCCAACGACGGCCTGACGCTGTTCGGCTTCTGCGACGGCGGCTCCAGGATGGTCCTGGGCCACGGCGGCGACATCTGGCTGGCTGAACGCGACGGCGAGACATGGCGTGTGAGCGACATCCCGCCCTACCCGGTAAACACCGACTACACCGAGACCGACGCCTATATGCTGCCCGACGGCAGCGGCATGCTCGTCGCATCGGACCGCCCGGGCGGATACAACCTGCAGGCCTCGGGCGACTACTTCCACGGCGACACGGCTCTCGCCTCGGACATCTACTTTGTGCCCTGCCACCAGGGTGTGTGGGGCGACGCGGTCAATCTCGGCGCCTCGGTGAACAGCCGCTATTGTGAGCGCTACCCCCTGCTCAGCAGCAATCTGAAGACCCTTTACTTCACTACCGACAGCCGTGGCCTCGGCTACGGCGACATATACTTCGCCACACGCAGCGATGTGTCCGACTGGACGGCGTGGAGCAAACCGCAGAATCTGGGCCGCGAGGTGAACAGCGGATTCTCCGAGGGCGGCATGGCTTTCGGAAAGGACGAAGGGGAGATGTACCTCAGCAGCAACCGCGACGGACGCTATGTCTGCTATGTGGCCGATGTGCATCACGACACTACGGGCGGCAACGGCGTCAGAAGCCTCGACATGGGCCTCCTGGTCGGTTATGTCAACCGCGTCAGGGTGGCCGACATGGACCGCCAGACGGTGGTCCAGCAGATCGATGTCGGCGGCGATGCGCACAGCGTGATGCTCGACATCAGCGACCTCCGCAACTATGCCGTGCTGGTCGACGCCGGCTCCTATTTCGTGCCTGCCACCATGGTGGCGGCTGGCGACAGGCGTCCGCTCGGCCTGAGCGGCTACACTATAGAGGAGATGGCCTCGGCGGCCAAGGAGTTGCCCCTTCCGGCTGTGAAGTTCGAGGGTACACAGATACTGACCGTCGGGAAGATGCAGATGGAGCAGCTGGCGCGCTTCCTGAACCGTGCTGCGGATTATGACGTCGAACTGGTTGTCAGCGTGGCCGGCATGGACGACGAAGGGTGTTACGACCTGTCGCTCATGAGGGGCGAGGCGCTGCGCACCTGCCTGATGAACAACGGGGTGGACGCCGACCATATCACGGTTTCGGCCTACGGCAACGCCCTTGTGAAAAAGGGTGGCGAACCCGGGGTAGGGGTGCGCATAAGACAACGCTAAAGCAGTTATTAACAACCAGCTGCGGATTTTTTTGTGCAAACAGGACGAGAGTATAGGAAAAAAAACGTAATTTTGCCGCCGAATTAACAGGTAAAAAGCATGGAACAGCACCGCACATTCTCACTGGACGGACGAACAGTACACTATCGCGACGAGGGACGCGGCAACCGGCACACTTTGGTGTTGCTGCATGGGTTTCTGCAAAACCTCGACGTGTGGAGTTCGTACGTCCTGAGCTACATGAACCAGATGAGGGTTATCACGATCGACCTTCCGGGACACGGTCTGACAGACACTTTCTGCGATGTCCACACGATGGACTTCATGGCCAAGGTGGTCAAAGAAGTCCTGACCGACGCGGGTGTGGACCAGTGTGTCATGGCAGGCCACTCCATGGGTGGCTATGTGGCCCTCGCCTTTGCTGAGAAGTATCCGTACACGCTGCGTGGACTGGGTCTGATAAACTCGCACCCGTTGGCCGACAGCGAGGAGCATCGCAAAAGCCGCGAGCAGGTGTGCTGCGACGTGCACGAGAACAGGGCTTCGTTCATTGTGGGCTTCGTCCCCGCCCTGTTTGACGAAAGCCGTAAGGTGGCCCTCTCGAAGGACATCAAGGACCTGGGCGACCAGTGCCTTCTGACCACTGAGGCGTCGATAGTGGCGGCACAGCGCGGCATGGCTTGCCGTCCCTCGCGTGTGGCAACGTTGGCGTCGCTCGAAATACCCACCTTCTTCGTGTTCGGAAAGAACGACCCCCGCATACCTCTCGAGATCGGCGTGGGGGCGGCCATGACAGCGCGACGGGCCGAGATGCACCTGCTCGCCGACGTGGCACACATGTCGTTCCTCGAGGAGCGGGAGTACGTGAAAACGCATCTGGCAAGTTTTGTGGCCTCGTGCTACTAAGAATTGTGGATGAACGAGATACAGCAAGATGTAAAATATTCTTGAAAAAAATTGTTTTCCATTCGGAAAAAAGATGTACATTTGCCGTACTAAATAAAAATAAATTATTAACCCAAAGGATTAAATATCATGAAAGTAAACGAAATTATGGCCAACCTGGAGGCCAAACATCCCGGTGAAAACGAATACTTGCAGGCCGTCCGCGAGGTCCTCGAGACCATCGAAGAGGAATACAACAAACACCCCGAGTTCGAAGCCAACAAGATTGTTGAGCGTATTGTCGAGCCCGACCGTATCTTCACCTTCCGCGTGACCTGGGTCAACGATAAGGGCGAGGTTTGCACCAACCTCGGCTACCGCGTTCAGTTCAACGCCGCCCTCGGCGCCTACAAGGGTGGTCTCCGCTTCCACAAGGCCGTCAACGTCAGCATGCTGAAGTTCCTCGGCTTCGAGCAGATCTTCAAGAACAGCCTCACCATGCTGCCTCTGGGCGGTGGTAAGGGTGGTTCCGATTTCGACCCCGTCGGAAAGAGCGACGCCGAAATCATGCGCTTCTGCCAGGCCTTCATGTATGAGCTGTGGCGCAACATCGGTCCCGACCAGGACAGCCCCGCCGGTGACGTGGGAGTTGGTGGCCGCGAGATCGGTTACCTCTATGGTGCCTACAAGAAACTGGCCCGCGAGCACAGCACTGGTGCTCTGACCGGCAAGAGCTACGGCTGGGGTGGTAGCCTCATCCGTCCCGAGGCCACTGGCTTCGGCGCCATCTACTATGTCGACCGCATGGTCCGCGAGAAGGGTGACACCCTCGCCGGCAAGCGCATCGCCCTCTCTGGCTTCGGTAACGTGGCTTGGGGTGCTGCCACCAAGGCCACCGAGCTGGGTGCCAAGGTCGTCGCCATCAGCGGCCCCGACGGTGTCTGCGAGATCGAGAAAGGCATCACCAAGGAGATGATCGACTACATGCTCGTCATGCGTGCCTCGAACCGCAACAAGGTTCAGGACATGGCCGACAAGTTCCCCGGCCAGTGCAAGTTCACCGCCGGCAAGAAGAGCTGGGTTGTGAAGTGCGACATCGCTATGCCCTGCGCCTTCCAGAACGAGCTCGCCGAGGAAGATGCCAAGATGCTCCTCGCCAATGGCGTGAAGTATGTTGCTGAGGTTTCGAACATGGGCTGCCAGCCCGCCGCCATCGCCGCCATCCAGGCCGCCAAGGTGCCCTTCGGCCCCGGTAAGGCTGTCAACGCCGGTGGTGTTGCCACCTCGGGTCTCGAGATTTGCCAGAACGCCGAGCACCGCAACTGGACTGCCGAAGAGGTCGACAAGAACCTCCACACCATCATGAACAACATCTACGACATGTGCGTCGAGCACGGTCGCGAGGCCGATGGTCACATCAACTACGTGAAGGGCGCCAACATCGCCGGCTTCATGCGCGTGGCCAAAGCTATGGTTGCTCAGGGTATCATCTAATAAGCATATTAGATATTTACCAGATAGACAAGGGCTGTTCGAGATGAGCGGCCCTTGTTTTTTTTTTCACTCCACGGTGTAAGATTTGGCCCCGTGGCACGACTACCAAGTATGAAACAGGAAACGGAACAGTTCAAACGCGACTACCTGCCCCTGCAGCCCGCCATGCAGCGCATGGCGGAGGCCCTGCTGGGGAGCGAGGAGGACGCTGCCGACGTGGTGCAGGACTGCTTCGTCACCCTGTGGGACGAGCGGGAGAAGCTGCGGCGGGTGGTCAACCGCGAGGCGTGGTGCATCACGCTGGTCAAGCGGCGCTGTGTGGACCTGCTGCGCAAGCGCAAGCCGACAGTGGAGCTCGACGAGCGCACCATGGCCCGGGCCGAGGAGGAGAGCGCGAGCGGGGAGGAACGGCTGCGGGTGGCGCTGCAGATGGTGGACCGCCTGCCCGAACGACAGGCACAGGCCGTGCGCCTGAAACACCTGGAGGCCGCAGACACGGAACGCATAGCCAGCGAGATGCACATCAGCACGGGCAACGTGTACACGCTGCTCTCGCGGGCCTACAGTACACTGAAACAAATGATACTGGAATATGAAAAGCGATAGGCAGAATATGGAACTGGAGCAGATGCTCGCCAGCCTGGAGCATGCGGGACGCGACGAGCGCCGCCGGCAGGAGCTGGGGGCCATGATTGACCGCATGGGGGGAGCGGAGAGCGCAGAGCGGAAGCGCGGCTTCTGGTGGTGGAGTGTCCGTGTGGCGGCTGCCGCATGCGTCTTCTTCTTCATCAGCACCGCCGTGCGCATCTGGTTTATCCCCACGGAAAAGGCGGTGCAGGTGGCACAGACCGAGGTGCCGGTGGTGAAGGAAGTGCGCTCCGTCGCCCCCGCGCCCGTTGAGGAGCCCGAGGTCACTGTCACTCTGGCACCCCGCATCAAGAAGAGCATACCCGCACAACCCATCGTCGAGACGCCCGAGCAGCAGCCGGTGGAGGAATTGCTGGCCGAAGAGGTAGCGGTGCCCGAGGTGGTAGAACCGCTCGATGCGGTCGAAGTTCCGACCGTTATCATCGAGGACGACATCGCCCCCGACCCCGAGTTGGTGGCCGAAGCCGCAGTCGAGCAGCAGCCAGTCGTGGCTCTTCCCCAAGACGAGCCTCAGGCTGAGCCGGAGAAAGCGACGCTGGGCAGCTTCTTCAAATCCCTCTTCCGCCTGGCCGAGCCCAGCGCGATGGACGGCACCACCTTAGCCTTGTTAGAATTCTGAAACACCCATAATACATCTATATAATATGAAAAAGATTGTCTTCATCCTGACCCTTCTGCTGGCTGCTGAGGCGCTTGAGGCCCAGACGGACACGCTGGCCCGCGCGGCGGGCGACACGGCCGCCCGCTGCGGCGACGGCGCCGGGCGCCGGGTGACTATGCACCTCGGGGTGCAGGCCGGGGCAAAGTTCAACCTCACCAGCGGCACGCCCTACGACGCGCCCTACAGCCTGCTGCTGCAGATTCCCTTTGTGGGCAAGATACCGCTGCCTGTGGAGCGCCTGACGGCAATAGGGGGCTTGCGCTATGACGGCGAGTGGTCGCTGCTGCGATACAACGTGGCGCCTGCAGAGGGCGGTGGGCTGGAATTCCTGACCACGCCCGGCACGGGTCGGCAGACGGCCGTGATGTTCCACAGCTATCTGGGCCTCACGGGCGAGGTGGAGTGGAACGCGGTGGCAAGGAACCGGCGGGTGCTGCGGCTGAGCATAGACTACTATCTGGCCTACGACGTGAGCCGCTACCTCACCATCAGCAACCGCGACGCGCGCAGCACCTACTTAGGCACAAAGACCAGCACCTCGAAGACCGTCGTAGAGTCCGGCGACCCGATGTTCCAGCCATGGAAGCTGGAGATCGGCCTCACGGCCGCCACCGACCTGCTGGGCATCATACACGGCGTGCGCTTCTTCACCAACCTGCTGCCGACATATAAGGACCCGGCCACGGGCGAGAAGATATACACCACGGGCATGATGATTTATTTCTAACCACTTTAATAGAGTTGCACTATGAAAAAGGACAATTACAAATCCACCGTATCGGCCATTGTTTTCTTCGCCATGATGGTCTTCGGCGCCTGCATGGCCGCCCGTGCGCAGGAGGAGTCGCCGCTGCTGGCCACCACGGGGCCCAGTGTGCTCGGCTCGGGCAGACTGATGTGGAGCGCCGACCTCAACGCCTACCACCTCCATTCTATCTGGGACGGCAAGGACTTCAACAACTACAGCGTAGCGGGCGGAGCCACCGGCCTGCGGTGGGGCATCGGCAGCAAGGCCGAGCTGATGCTGGGCGTCGGCGCCGAGCATGGCTGGGGGCGGGTGCTGGATACGCTCTCCTTCGGAGCCAACCACCTCAACCTGGTCCCCTCGGTAGGGGCGCGCATCATGCTGCTGGGCGGCGAGGGCAGGAAGAATGGCCTCACCTTCTTCACCGAGGTGACGCTTCCCATCAGGCGGGGGCACCCCATAGTGGAGGACGAGGGGCTGCTGGCCGAGCCTATCATCGGACTGCAGTACCGCCACCGCTTCTCCAAATACTGGTACTTCGACGCCACGGTAGCCTACGCCTGGAACCGCCATGCCCCCTACGTGCGGCTGACCGACCGGCCTTTCCGCCTCGCGCTCTTCGCCCGCTGGCTGCCCAACGAACGCTGGATGTTCAGCGCCGGATTGGACAACCTGCAGGGGCGTGCGGAAGCCATGTGGCAGGTCAATGACAGGCTGCAGCTGAAGGCCCAAGTGTGTGTGGACGGCGGCAAGGGCGCGGACTACTCCGCCACCAGCGTCTATGGCCTCGCGGGCTTCAACTGGACAATCAGATAACCATCAAGAAAAAACAACGAGATATGAAACAGAACAGACTATTGCTGACGGCCGCGGCGGCCCTGCTGCTGGCGGCCTGCGATCCCGGTTACGACGAGGAGTATACCATCGACAATCGGTCGTCGCACGACCTGGTCTTCGTGTGGAGCGGCGGCTGGCACTACTACCCCAGCGAGAACGAGCGTGGCTTCGACGGGAGCTACCCCGTGTCGGCCGGCACCAAGGTCACCCTTCCGTTCGCCGGCGATCTGGGCCAGACCGGCCGTGACCAGATACGCTTTTCGGCGCGCTACGGCCTGCTGGGCGACAGCGTGAGCTTCGTGGTCGACGGAACGGATACGCTGACTTTCTATGCCACAGATACCCTCGGCGCCGACTCGCCCTACAACTTCGATTCGGAGCGCTACAGCTACGACGAGCTGCCCGGTCCGGCGGGCGGCATGAAGTGGGCCTCGCTCACCTTCCGGGTGGACGACGCGATGCTGGACGGGCGTTGACGGGAAAAAACGCTGTGGCACAATATTTGCGGGAGGAAAGTGTTATTATACTAAAAAGAGAAAAGGTATGCTGAACACGATTGTGCTACAGGCGGCGACGAGCGCCGGCGGAGGGACCACGCTGATGTGGGGTGTTTTCATTGTGTTGACCATCGTGTCGATGGTGGTCAGCAAGAATGTGGAACGGAAGTTCAAGAAGTACAAGGACATCCGTACGGAAGGTGGACTCAGCGGTCGCGAGGTGGCGGAGATGATGCTGAGGGACCATGACATACGCGACGTGCAGGTGGCGATGGTGCAAGGCACGCTGACGGACCACTACAACCCGACGAACCGGACGCTGAACCTGAGTCCGGATGTGTATAACGGGACGTCAGTGGCTGCGGCGGCGGTGGCGGCGCACGAGTGCGGCCACGCGGTGCAGCATGCGACCGGCTATGCTCCGCTGGGACTGCGGTCGGCGCTGGTGCCGGTGGTCAACTTCGCCAACCGCTGGGTGTCGTGGGTGCTGCTGGCAGGGCTGCTGCTGGTGAAGGCTTTCCCGTCGCTGCTGCTGGTGGGCATAGCGCTGTTTGCGGTGAGCACGCTCTTTTCGGTGGTTACGCTGCCGGTGGAGATCAATGCGTCGGCGCGAGCGCTGCAGTGGATACAGAGGCGCGAAATCACGTCGGCGGAGACGCACCGCTACGCGGAGAGCGCGCTGCGGTCGGCGGCGTACACGTACGTGATGGCGGCGGTGACGTCGCTTGCCACGCTGGCGTACTATGTGATGATTTACCTGGACCGCCGATAGAGAAAGGAGCCACGATGGAAAACGGGAAGAAACGGATAGAGATAGTGAACGGGCCGAACCTCAACCTGACCGGGGTGCGGGAGCCGGAGGTGTACGGCAGCGTCACGATGGAGCAGTACGTGGAACGGCTGGCCAAGGAGTTTCCGCAGGTGGAAATCGGGTATTACCAGAGCAATGTGGAGGGTGAGCTGATAGACCACATACAGAGGGTTGGGTTCGCGGCCGACGGGCTGATAGTGAACCTGGGCGGATACAGCCACACGTCGGTGGCATTGCACGACGCCCTGCTGGCGGTGCCGGCGCCCAAGGTGGAGGTGCACATCAGCAATATTTTTGCGAGGGAGGAATACCGCCACCACTCGCTTGTGACCTCGGCCTGCCGCGGTATGGTCTGCGGCCTGGGGCTGGAGGGGTACAGGCTCGCGGTGGAGTCGTTCCTCGTTTGACGCACAGGATGTGAGCGTTCGGTAAGAACGGAAATGAGCGATGCGGGGCCGTTGGGGAACGGCTCCGTTTGTTTTTTTTCTTTTTTTCTTTGCGGAATGCAAATAATGTGTACTTTTGCACCGACAAAACACAGGACACAAATACAACGACGTATGAAGAATACGCATAGTTCTTTGGTGATACTGAAGTCGACGCTGGGGCGCCTGCCTTCGTATTATTGTTACATAGAGGACCGTGTGGCAGCCGGCGACGAGTATGTGTCGTCGGCGCAGATAGCGGCGAGCCTGTCAATCAATCCGGTGCAGGTGCGCAAGGACCTGGCCAGCATCAGTTCGGCGCCCGGGCGACCCAAGCTTGGCTTCAAGGCAGCCCAGCTGTTTTCCGACATCAAGGCTTATCTGGGATATGACCACTACGACGAGGCGGTGCTTGTGGGGGTGGGAGCGCTGGGGCATGTGCTGCTCAACTACGGCGGATTTGCCAACTATGGGCTCCAGATAGTGGCCGGGTTCGATGTGAAGCCGCGCGAAAAGACGGTGGGCGGGAAGATGGTGATGCCGATGACGAAGATAGAAGCGTACCTCGGGCGCATGCACACGAAGATAGGCATAATCGCGGTGCCGGCGCGAGAGGCGCAGAAGGTGGCCGACCTGCTGGTGAAGAACGGGGTGGAGGCCATCTGGAACTTTGCGCCGACGACGCTCAGCGTGCCGGAGAATATACTGGTCAAGAACGAGAACCTTGCGGCTTCGTTTGCGGTGCTTGCGGTAGAGCACAACAGGAGGCGTTGAGAATTGGGTGTTTGCGCGACGTGTGTGTGCTATAGGGAGGTTGTTTGGGAGTGGAGGGGCTGTGCCCGCGGTGTGTCGTTGCCGTTATGCCGAATTACGGTGCAATTAGGGGCTATATTTGGACAAATGAGTGAATGTGAGTCGAAATTTGAGTGTCGATTTTGGACGTTTGGGAAATTTATTAGGACTGGTTATGAGTGATTTATTATCGATAAAGAAAAAATGGTCTCCTATATTGTATTTTTTTTGTACTTTTGCATCGTCGAAAGACAAAACATAGTGTTTAATTGGTTGATAGGATATGCCGTCCCACTGTCTTGTGGGGCGGCATATTTGCTTTCAGGATGCCGGTTGTGGAGGCCTTGTGCAGGGTGGCATAAAAAGGTACGGCCGATGGGTCGGGCTGGGCGTTTTCAATTGTGGTGCAGAAAGCGGAGGAAGTGTAAATGCGTGATTAGTCGTGTTCTGTAATTATTTTTTTGTCGGTGGTGGTCTGTGTCGGGAAAAATGTGTAAATTTGCAGTCGGATTGTAATAAGCACGCATTATGTCAGACACACTGGTTATAACACCCACCTACAACGAAAAAGAGAACATAGAGGCCATTATCCGCAAGGTTTTCTCGCTCCCGAAGGAGTTCGATATGCTTATTGTGGAGGACAACTCGCCCGACGGCACGGCCGATATCGTCAAGCGGCTGATGAAGGAGTTCCCGGAACGGCTGCACATCGTGGAGCGCAAAGGCAAGCTTGGGCTTGGCACCGCCTACCTCGCCGGCATGCGTTGGGGCAACGAGCACGGTTACGACTACATGATTGAGATGGATGCCGACTTCAGCCACAACCCCGACGACCTGGTGCGGCTCTATGACGCCTGTGCCAGCGGCAAGGGCGACGTGGTGGTGGGAAGCCGCTATGTGGGCGGCAAAATCTCGGTTGTCAACTGGCCTATGACGCGTCTGATGATGAGCTACTATGCCTCGAAGTATGTGCGCATCGTCACCGGCATGAAGGTCTGCGACGCCACCGCCGGCTTCGTCTGCTGGAGCCGCCGCGTGCTTGAGAAGATGAAGTTCGACAAGGTGAAGTTCGTGGGCTACGCTTTTCAGATAGAGATGAAGTACACGGCCACGCGGTTGGGCTTCAAGGTGTACGAGGTGCCCATTGTCTTCACCGACCGAGTCCTCGGCACGAGCAAGATGAGCATGAAGATATTCAAGGAGGCCTTCTTCGGGGTCTTCAATCTGAAGTTCCGCAACTGGTCGCGCTATTGATGGCCCGATAAATCTTGAAACTCCTAGCCCTTCGGGCAGAAATCTCGTAAATCTTGTAAATTATGCTGACGCAACAAGAGATGTACGATTTGATGTATGAGGTGCGAGGGGCTGCCATGGAGGTATATAACCACTTCGGACCGGGGCTGTTGGAGTCGGTATATGAAAAAGCAATGATTCAAGAATTGACGTTGCGGGGTCTGAAGGTTGTGTCTCAGGTGCCCATTTCAATTATGTACAAAGGGGCTGCGATAGGAGATGATTTGCGCTTGGATTTACTTGTCGAGGATGAACTGATTGTTGAATTGAAGTCGGTGGAAGAAATAAAAGACGTTTATTATAAACAATTGAGGACGTATTTAAGATTGCTCGACAAGTCAGAGGGTTTGCTGATAAACTTTGGCGAGTACGATTTGAAGAAGGGAATGAGAAGAGTGACGCTTAATGAATATAGGATTGCGTAGCCTCCCCGCGAAGCGGAATAATTTACAGGATTTACTAGATTTCGCGAGCGAAGCGAGCAGGGGAAAAGAATACAGATTAATATAGAAAAGCAGGAATAAAAATGAAGAAGATACTTATGACACTGGCGGTGCTGCTGATGGCGGGCACCGTGTTTGCACAAGACAAGCTACTCCAGTGGGACCAGCTGATGGACCGCAACCTCTACCCGCAGCGCGAGGCGATGAGTTTCATATTCGCCCCCGACGGCAAGACGGTCACCTACTACAAGGGTGGCGAGGTCTACGGCTTCGACGGCAAGAAGGAGTTCGAACTCACCGAGGCGCAGCGGGATTGGCGCAAGCCCCAGAACCACGACCCCAAGTTGGAGGAGCGCGTTGAGAAAAAGGATGGCAACCTGCTGGTCGACGGCAAGCTGGTGGAGCGTGGCGACGGCTACAATATCGTCCTCGGCGAGAGCGTGCACCGCAATGAGTTCGGCATCAACGGCGGCCTCTTCTGGTCGCCCAAGCAGTCGCGGCTGGCCT
>CAMVAA010000042.1 GCA_947165345.1 uncultured Bacteroidales bacterium | reverse complement strand
GAGGGATTCGAACCCCCGGACCCTCGCAGGTCAACGGTTTTCAAGACCGCCGCAATCGACCGCTCTGCCATCTCTCCTTTAGGCCTCCCCTCATCGGCCCTCCGGGGCCGGGGCGGGGCAAAAAAGCGGTGCAAAGGTACAACTTTTTTTCAATTTGGCGCTTTTTTTTTCAGATTTCCTCTTTTTGCACACCGTTGTGGATAACATTTTTCTTACTACTCTAAAAAAAAGATGTACCTTTGCAGTCTGAAATGAGAAAGATTTGGATTGCAATAGTAAGGCTGTGCGGTTGGCGTTTCCTGCTGCCTGGGGCAGGGGAGAGGCCTGAGTTGAAGCGCTGTGTCTTCGCCGTCGCACCGCACACCTCCGGCTCCGATTTTACCATCGGGGCGGCCTATCTGTGGGCGCTCGACGTCAACGGGCACGTCTTTATCAAGAAAGAATTTTTCCGCTGGCCCCTGGGCCCCATACTCCGCCACCTCGGCGCAATTAGCATCGACCGCGGCAACCGCAAAAATGATATGGTCGGGGCCGCCGTGGCCCAATTCGACAAGGGCGGCACCTTCTCGCTGGCCATCACGCCCGAAGGAACTCGCAAATACACCAAGCGTTGGCACCGCGGCTTCTGGGAGATCGCCCACAAGGCCGGTGTCCCCATCGTGCCGGCATGTATCGACTACGCCAACAAGCGGATATGGCTGGAACAGGCCATCTACACCACCGACGACCCCGAGGCCGACATAGCCCGTGTGCGCCGCTGCTTCCGCGCTTCGATGGCCAAATATCCTGCTCAGTTTGCGGAACTGGCCGATGCTGCTGCCTCTAAGAACTAAAGGAATAAAAAAAACACAATAACATAATGGTAAGAAGAATCTACGTAGAGAAGAAAGCCCCCTACGCCGTGAAGGCCAAGGAGCTGAAGACAGAAATGAGCGAGTACCTCGGCATCGAGGCTGAGAAGGTCCGCGTCCTGGTGCGCTACGACGTGGAGAACGTCAGCGACACAACTTTCCAGACGGCCCTGACGACCGTCTTCAGCGAGCCGCCGGTCGACGACGTCTACCTCGAAGAGTTCCCACACAGCGAGAACGACTTCTGCTTCACCGTCGAGTACCTCCCTGGCCAGTTCGACCAGCGCGCCGACAGCGCCGAGCAGTGCATCTGCCTGCTCAACGACGCCGAGCATCCCATCATCAAAAGCGCCACGACCTACGTCATCACCCCCACCGGGAGCGCAGGCGTCTCGCCTGCACAGCGCGAGGCCATCGTCAAGCACTGCGTGAACCCCGTCGACAGCCGCCTGACCGACGAGGAGAAGCCCGCCACCCTGGAGGACCACTTCGACGAACCCGCCGACGTCATCACCTTCGACTGCTTCAAGGATATGGCCGAGGCGCAGCTGAAGGAGCTCTACGGCTCGCTCGGCCTGGCCATGACTTTCGCCGACTTCAAGCACATACAGCGCTACTTCCACGACGAGGAGCGCCGCGACCCCACCATGACCGAGATACGTGTGCTCGACACCTACTGGAGCGACCACTGCCGCCACACCACCTTCGCCACCGAGCTGAAGGACGTCCGCTTCGACGACGGCTACTACCGTCCGCTCGTCGAGGGCGCCTTCCGGCAGTACCTCGAAGACCACAAGGAGCAGTATGTCGGCCGTACCGACAAGTACGTCTGCCTGATGGATATCGGCACCCTGGCCGCCAAGCGCCTGAAGAAAGCCGGCATCCTCGACGACCAGGAGCCCAGCGACGAGATTAACGCCTGCTCCATCGTCGTGCCTGTCGTCATCGACGGCAACCGCGAAGAGTGGCTTATCAACTTCAAGAACGAGACCCACAACCATCCCACCGAAATCGAGCCCTTCGGCGGTGCGGCCACATGCCTCGGCGGCTGCATCCGCGACCCGCTGAGCGGACGTACCTACGTCTACCAGGCCATGCGCGTCACCGGCGCCGCCGACCCCACCAAGCCTCTCAGCGAGACACTGCCCGGCAAGCTGCCGCAGCGCAAAATCGTCACCACCGCCGCCCACGGCTACAGCTCCTACGGCAACCAGATTGGCCTCGCCACAGGCTTGGTGAACGAGATATACCATCCCAACTACGTGGCCAAGCGCATGGAGATCGGCGCCGTCATAGCCGCCGCGCCGCGCCGCGCCGTGCAGCGTCTCACCTCCGACCCCGGCGACGTCATCATCCTGCTGGGTGGCCGCACCGGCCGTGACGGCATAGGCGGTGCCACAGGTGCCTCGAAGAGCCACACCACCAAGAGCCTCACCACCTGCGGCGCCGAGGTGCAGAAGGGCAACGCCCCCACCGAGCGCAAGATACAGCGTCTCTTCCGCCGCGAGGAGGTCAGCAGCATCATCAAGAAGTGCAACGACTTCGGCGCCGGCGGCGTCAGCGTCGCCATCGGCGAGCTGGCCGACGGTCTGCAGATAGACCTCGACCGCGTGCCCAAAAAGTACGCCGGCCTCGACGGTACCGAGCTGGCCATCAGCGAGAGCCAGGAGCGTATGGCCGTGGTGGTCGACCCCAAGGATGTGGACCAGATGTTGAAGTATGCCGACGAGGAGAACCTCGAGGCCACCGTTGTGGCCACCGTCACCGAGGAGCCCCGCATGGTCATCAGCTGGCGCGGCAAGGAGGTGGTCAACCTCAGCCGCCGCTTCATCGACACCAACGGTGCCCACCAGGAGACCACCGTCTCGGTCTCCATGCCCACCGAGCCCATTAAACCCATTCAGCCCACTAAACCTATCAAAGACCTTTGGCTGCAGACTCTCTCCGACCTCAACGTCTGCTCGCAGAAGGGGCTCGTCGAGATGTTCGACAGCTCCATCGGCGCCGGCAGCGTGGTGATGCCCTATGGCGGCCGCTACCAGCTGACGCCTACGCAGAGCATGGTCGGCAAGCTGCCGCTGCTCGACGGCAAATGTGACACTGTCACCATCATGTCCTACGGCATGGACCCCTACCAGACCTCGTGGTCGCCATTCCACGGTGCCGTCTATGCCGTGCTGAGCTCCGTGGCTAAGATTGCCGCCGCCGGCGGCGACGCCAGCCGCGTGCGCCTCACCTTCCAGGAGTACTTCAAGAAGCTCGGCAACGACCCCTATCGTTGGGGCGAACCGTTTGCAGCACTCCTCGGCGCCTACAACGCCCAGATGGGACTCCGTCTGCCCGCCATCGGCGGCAAGGACTCTATGTCCGGCACCTTCAACGATATCGATGTGCCGCCGACGCTGTGCTCCTTCGCCGTGGGCATCAGCGACCTGCAGCACGTCGTGACTCCTGAACTGAAGGCGGCTGGCAACAAACTCGTCCTCCTCGACGTAAAGGAGAAGGAGTTCGGCATGCCCGACTACGACGACGCTCTCGGCCAGTACGCCGCCCTGCGCCGCGCCATCGAGGCCGGTCAGGTGAAGAGCGCCTACGCCCTCGGTTTCGGCGGCATCGTCGAGGCCGTCAGCAAGATGGCCTTCGGCAACAAGCTGGGTGTCCGCTTGGCAGCACAGCTCCTTGCTTCGCCGGACCAGCTGAACGCCAAGCACTACGGAAATATCGTCGTCGAGGTGGCCTCGGCCGAGGGCTTGCCGTTCCGCTGCTCGGAGATAGGTTGCGTCATAGAGGAACCCGTCTTCGAATGCGGCAGCGAGAAAGTCTCCATCGACGAGGCCCTCGCCGCATGGCAGAAGCCTCTCGAGAGCGTCTTCCCCACTCGCACCAACCAAGTGGAAAGTGGTAAGATGAAAGTAGAAAGCCCGCTCTTCAAGGCCTCCGCTCCACTAACGCATTCACACATTAACACATTAACGCATTCTGCCAAGCCCCACGTCTTCATACCCGCCTTTCCCGGCACCAACTGCGAGTACGACTCTGCACGCGCCTTCAACCGCGCCGGGGCCGAGAGCGAGATTATCGTCTTCCGCAACCAGAACGGTCAACAGATTCGCGAGAGTGTGGACGCTTATGTCGAAGCCATACGCCGCAGCCAGATTGTCATGATTCCTGGTGGTTTCAGCGCCGGCGACGAGCCCGAAGGCTCCGCCAAGTTCATCACCAGCGTCTTCCGTAACCCGCGTATCGCCGACGCCGTGATGGAGCTCCTCAACAAGCGCGACGGCCTGATGCTCGGCATCTGCAACGGCTTCCAGGCCCTGGTGAAACTCGGCCTCGTGCCCTACGGCGAGATACGCCCGCAGGCCGCCGACGCCCCCACGCTGACATTCAACACCATCGGCCGCCACCAGAGCAAGATGGCCTACACGCGAGTTACCTCCAACCTCAGCCCGTGGCTCCGCAAGGCTGAGTTGGGCGCCACCTACGTCATCCCCATCTCGCACGGCGAGGGCCGCTTCGTCGCCCCGCAGGAGTGGATCGACCGCCTCTTCGCGGGTGGCCAGGTCGCCACACAGTATGTCGACCTGCAAGGCAACCCCACCATGGACGAGGAGTACAACATGAACGGCTCCTACATGGCCATCGAGGGCATCACGAGCCCCGACGGCCGCGTCTTCGGCAAGATGGGCCACAGCGAGAGAAGAAGCAAAGGCTCCGCCATGAACATCTACGGCAACGACGACCAACTCATTTTCGAGAGCGGCGTGGCGTACTTCAAATAGCCATTCCCGATGGGGCTCTGACTATATAGCGCCCCATATACGAAATAAACCCCGAAAGTAAAGATAACTTTCGGGGTTTATTGCAAATAGGTGCGCCATCTTCTCGCGGTCTAATAGTCTTTAGCATTTACTCCCCTTTTACTCACCCTTTGCTCAAATACTGCCTCCCTAAAGGGTCCCGCTATGTTTTCGCTATGGTCCCGCTACGGATCCATATATGGTGGTACGGTTATGGATCGACGAAATAGGTTCCAACGCCCCATGCTCATCTTTCGCCAAAAACAAGAGCACCTTTTCAAAAAATCATGCTCATGATTGGTGTATAATCATGAGCATGATTTCAAGAAAACAAGAGCATGATTTCAAAGTTTCATGCGCTTGATTTTGGTGGCTACCGTATCACCACCACCTTCCTTGCGGCGTGTTTGCCAATCTTAATCATGTAGGTGCCACTTGCGGGTACGTCAAAACGCAAGGGTGAATAGTCGTCCCGTTTGGTGGCAAGCATTCGTCCGTTGATGTCGAAGAATGTCACCGTGTTGCCGTTAGCCCCTTCGACCAAAATCTGTCCTTGGCTTGAATATACTTTTGCGTTCAGCACATCCACGCCGTCAATGCCCTCTTGGGTGATATAGACAGTATCATGTATAGTAATGGTGTCGTGCAGCCAAAGGGTATCAGTCTGTGTTAGCCATAGCGTGTCAGTTATTCTGACCGTATCGTGTATATTTACGAACAAAGTGTCATGAACAGTATAAGGCACTCCGATATAAGTGGTGTCATGAACATTTACATAAGTGGTGTCATGGATGGGAATAAATGTAGTGTCATGAACATCAATGTAGGTTGTGTCGAACACATGGACAACGGTCGTGTCATGAACGGGCATAATAACCAAGAGTGTGTCATAGACAACGATAGTGTCTTGGTAGGGGGTGCCATCGGCATAGAAATAGGCCGTCAGTTGCACATCGTCCGTCACGGCAAAGGTGTAGGGATTGTAGGTCGCACCGTCACTCCAGTGTGAGAACTGGTAGCCACTATAAGGTACGGCCTCCAAAGTGGCTACGGTTGCGTATTGATAGGTACCGCCCCCGGTACATGTGCCATGCGTGAAAGAGTCCACCGAGATATTTATGGTGTATTCATTGGGAGCAAAATAGGCTGCCTTGGTAATATCCGATGTTGCGACAACGGTCTTGGGGTTGTCGATGGTGTAGTCGCTCCACCTGACGAAATGATACCCTGTGTTCGGCACGGCGGTCAACATGACCGTGTCCAGGTAATTGACCGTTGCGCCACCTGTCACTGTACCATATACGCTATCGTTTGTCGTACCCGTAACCGAATACTGATTAATGGCAAAGTATGCGGTTACGGTTACGTCCTCTGTCAGATAGAGAGTATCGGGATTGGCGGAACTGCCATAACTCCAATGGTCGAAGTGGTATCCATAGTTGGCGGTGGCTGTAATTTCGGCGACAGAATCACCAAGCGCAAAATATGCACCATGTCCCCATGTGCTGTCTATGCAATTGATTGTGATGGCAAACTGTAGTGGATCATAGCCAACGATATTCCATGGATAGTACATAAGATAGTAACTCCAAGCACTCGTATAACTTTGGTAGTATTGATTTGGCACATAAAATATTTTGTCTGACGGAGTATTCCAAAATGTCTCGGAAGAGCCTAACGAGGGTGGCGTCGCAGACCTGAAATAGAAAGAGCGCAGATTGTCACAGTTGGAGAAGGCATGTTCACCGAGATATGTCACGCTTTCGGGTATGGTAACAGAAGTAAGGCTGTCGCATTCGTGGAATGCAGCCCAACCTATCTCTGTCACGGAAGAAGGAATGATAACAGACGTAATATTGCAGCTTTCAAATGCGCCATCCGTATAGGTGGTAAGCGAAGAGAATTTTGTTACAGGATAACTAACTCCATTATAGGAAATCGTTGAAGGAATGACGAGAACACCTGAAAGATAGCTTTGCCCACTTGTATTATCAGGCCTCACCACCTCGGCGTGGCCATCAACTATATTGTAGTATAGCATATGCCCCGATGGTGAGACTGCCGAGAAATCGTAGGCATTGGCATTGAACATTGTGGCAACGGACAAGGCTGCAATTAACAACATGCGTTTCATTGTGCACCTCCTTTCTTTTTGCCGAGTTCATCAATTATTGTTTTTAGCAATGTCAACGCTAAGTTCTTATTCTGCTCGCCATGCCCAAAGACAATGTATCTGTAGCAGCGGCGAGTCTTGCCTTTGTTCACCCATGCGTCGGGCAGGTGCCGCTTCATCAACTCTATGGCTTGGGGATACAGCGATTTGTGCCGCTGAAGGTCGACGGAGGTATCGTCGCCCAAACCAAGCATCAGTTTCAGGATGTAGCCCCGCTTGGTTCCCGTCCGTTCCTCCATCACAAAGAGGCGAAACTCTTGCCCGTCCAACGGGATGCAGTAGCCTTCAATCAGACGGTCTCTTCTGTTTGGCGATGGTTCAAGTGTCGTTATTTTCATAACTTCCCTTTTTCTGCTCCGACCCTCCAACGGAAACGTTGATTTATAACAATAAGAAAAGGCATGAGGTTATGTACTCTTGCCATTTATACCGGGGTGTCGCCAAACACCTGTCAAGGAATGGTTCTCAAGGGGGATAACTCTCACGCCAATAAATATGCAGAAGACGTGAGAACGCCCATGTGCATACAAATTAAGCGAAGAGCATCTGCTCTCTCCTCCTTGACGAATTTTGGCGATATTTCGGTATAAGGACAATCGCAATGCTTTTCTTGCTTACAGCTTTCAAACTTTCGAAAGCAACTGCAAAAGTACGACATTTTTTCCATCCCGCAAAATTTATTTTGCTGTATCGAAAAGATTATGTATTTTTGCAAAAAATAAAACATATATAATTTATACTAATTTTATTATGGGTATACTAGATAGTGTTAAGCCATACCGTGGTGCAGCTCCGACAACAGGATTAATGTATTTCGGAAATCCAGAAGCCGAGTCCGAAAATCTTAAAGGTCAGGCGTTGGTGGATTATTTCCAGGATTATTTAGGAATTCTAGGTGAAATGCGTTTTGGAAAATTTCTCTTTGTTGGAAGAAAGGGGACTGGGAAATCCGCAATTGCAAAGTTTATAAAAGATCAAGCGGAAAAGAGTAGCGATTCATATGCTTGCTTAATTAGAATGTCTGATTTAAGGTTCGAAAAGTTGATTCAGAGTTGTGGGAATAGTCATTTGACAGAACAGGACTTAATTGAATGGTTGATTCTTCTTAATTTAGCGAAACTTGTTGTAAAAAGTGGATCTGCAAAGTATACAAAAGAATACGAAAAACTTGGTAAGTTTTTAGAGAGGAATACTGGTTCTGTTGA
Source organism: uncultured Bacteroidales bacterium (assembly GCA_947165345.1). Classification (GTDB taxonomy): domain Bacteria; phylum Bacteroidota; class Bacteroidia; order Bacteroidales; family P3; genus Colimorpha. The sequence goes on along the minus strand of CAMVAA010000042.1, from coordinate 7,831 downwards.
CATTGATCAAAAAGAATTAATTGAGCGGATGACAAAGCAAAATGGTGAAATAAATTTTGATGTTTTACGGCATGGCTTCAGATCAATAATTGGCAGGAGTTTCCAAAATACAGAACAGAACGCTCCGTTTTATAAAATGATTACCCCATTGAAAGAAATACTAAAATGGTTGATTGATACCGATGATGCCAAGAAAAATGAATTTTGGATTTTGTTTGATGATTTGGATGTAAATTATTCAATAAATAAACAGGAAGACAATGACAAACTAATGAATTTGCTCAGGATGGTTCGTGTTTATAATACTGAATTTCTTGGTAATAACAGCAAAATTTTGATTTTTATTAGAGAGGATGTGTCGAAACATATTGTTAGCAAATATAGCGACTCCGCAAAAATCATTAATAGTAATATTATTCCGATAAACTGGTACCAGCCGCCAACAGATATGGGTTATGAAAATAATATTCCATTAAAAAAATTAGCTGACAAAAGAATTCAAATTGCATTTGATAAGCTTGGCATAAAAATAAATTCAAATAAATCACCATGGTCGTGTCTTATAGATGATAGTATTTCGTATAATGGTTCGTCATTTAAGTACATTTTAGATTATACATTTTATCGTCCTCGGGACATTGTTACTTTTTTAGATGCAGTAAGATTGGGCAATTATGCAGTTCCCTTACAAACAAATTATGTCAAGAGGGCCTTAAAGAAATATATAGAATTGATGATAACAGAAATTAAAAGTGAATTAAACTTATTTTTTGAAGATAAGGAAAAGAATTTATTATTTAATGATATTTTCCCATATATAAAGAATAATGACATAACATATGAACAACTTATCTCGTATATTTCTCAGTTTGATATCAGTAGAAGTCCTGAAGAATTTGTTGGTATTCTTTTGGACTATGCGCTGATTGGATTTAGGGAAGGGCGAAAGTGCTATTATAATTATAGAGAACATTCAATTCCTGAAGGAAAGGATATTAATATATATTCAATAATTATTCCTAAATGTATTTTATACTATTATAATGAAATACAATTATAGGTTAGCAAAAAAAGTAGAATGGAAAAAAGACTATTCTGTTATAGCGTCATTTTTACAAATACAGGTTTAGTTAATAGGTGTTTGTAATTGAGGATACATCACTTTCATGGATAGAAAACTTCAAGATATAGCCTACTTCCTGTCGTTCTGTACGGAGCAGTACAAGAATGAGAAGCACCTGTCCGGCAGTGATGCTGTGGCGGTAATGGAGGAGTATGGTGTGCTGGATTATCTGGCAGAACATTATGAAATGCTGCACACGCAGAGCCGCCAGTGGCTGATGGAGGATATTGACGAGTTTATTGCATTGCGTAGAAAGGAGGTGTCATGAAACTGTATCACGGAAGTCTGGAGATTGTACAAAAGCCAGAAATACGCAAGGCCAACCGAACGCTTGACTACGGTAGTGGCTTTTATACCACCACGTCGTATGTGCAAGCAGAGGCGTGGGTGCGTCGACGTATGGACGAGGCCAAGCAGAACAGGGGCTATGTGAATGTTTACGAAATGTCAGAGGCCGTTACCGCCGACATAAAACAACTCATATTCCAAGCACCGACAGAAGAGTGGGTAGACTTCGTGATGCGTAACCGTACAGAGAAAGACTTTGTGCACGACTATGATATTGTCTATGGCCCCGTGGCCAACGACCGTGTGTATGCCGCCTTTGCACTCTATGAGGGTGGCCTATTAAACAAACAAGACCTCATCAAGGAATTAAGGGCATACAAACTGGTGGACCAGTACCTGTTCCACACCGATGCAGCCTTGAAGAATCTTTCATTTGTTGAAGCGAAGGAGGTGACGTTATGAACCTTGACATCACACAAGATAACCTATATTTGATTCTCCCGTCGAAGGTCAGCCGTATGGCGGAGATGCTTGCCGAAGACAGCGGCAAGAGCATTGTTCAGGCTGTGAAAGACATCTATCGTTCTGAGGTGTATAAGCGTTTGGAGCAGGAGTCCACCAAACAGTGGCACCTTGGCCCGGTGGCCCTCTATCAAGAGTTCCTTGCACGCTGACTAGCTTTTACTCCCCTTTTAACTCACCCTTTGCTCAAATACTGCCTCCCTATATAGCAACAATAAAGATCCAAGTTCGATTCTTCAGCTTAGCATATTCCGCCCATTCTATAAAACAAGAAGCACGCGATACGAGTTGCCCCCACATTACGTTTGTTCCCGTCATCCGCAATTTTTTAGTATCTTTGCACGCTCGCTATTGAGTGTGCAATACTGTGTAGATAAATGATACTGACCGAGATATATGAAGACAGTCGCCTTGTGGCGTCTGTTATTGCTGAGCTGGAAGGAAAGCGTAAAAGGCTGCATATCGACGGAATGACGGGCTCTATGCCCGCCGCTGTCATTGCTGCCACCGCAATGCGGCGACCGTCGGCAACACACCTCGTGATTGCCCCGTCTAAGGAAGAAGCCTACTATCTGTGCAACGACATCGAGTCGATGGTGGGAGACACAGAGGGCCGGGAAAACGGCGAGCCGGGCCGCGTGTTGCTGTTCCCAACCTCCTACCGCAAGGCCTACAACTACGGCGAGGAAGAGACCGACAATGCCAACGTGGTGATGCGGACCGAAGTCCTTAAAGAGCTCGGCGGTGGCCGCGCACCCATTGTGGTTACCTACGCCGACGCCCTGAGCGAAAAGGTCGTGGCACCCAAAACTCTCGGACGTAATACCATTCGCATCGCCGTGGGCGACCACGCCGACATGTGGCAGTTGGCCGAGGATCTGCAAGACAAAGGGTTCGAACGCGAAGACTTCGTCGTCGAACCAGGCCAGATCGCTATACGAGGCGGCATCATGGATGTCTACTCTTTCGGTGCAGACAATCCCTACCGCGTGGAGTTCTTCGACGACAGCGTCGAGTCCATCCGCTCCTACGACGCGGCCACTCAGCTCAGTGTCAGGCAGCTCGACCGTGTCGACATCGTCCCCGGCCTGAGCGGCGAACAAATGGCCACAAGCACAGAGCAGGAGGCCGGCATGGTGAACCTGTTGGAGTATCTCTCCTCTTCCGACACGGTCTGGGTACAGGGCCTCATGCAGACCTGCGAGCAGTTGGAGAACACCATGGCCGAGACCCGCAAGGCCTACGACCTGCGCCGTGCCGACACCGCCCACCCTGTGGCCGGCCGGCTGCCCCTGCCTGACGAGATCAGCACTTCGGCCAATGAAATGCTGCACAGGCTCCTCGAACTCAATATTGTGGAATACGGCAACAGCCACTATTTCTCCACCGAACAGCGCCTCGAGACCCACAGCGAGCCGCAGCCTGTGGTGGGACGGCAGTTGGAGATACTCCGCAGCTCCATCGACGACTATGCTGAGCGGGGCTACAGGATTATCATCACCGTCGGCGGCGAGAGCCAGCAGAAAAGGCTCGAGAAGATCTTGGCCGTCGGTGCCGAGCAGTCCACAGATGGCGCTGGCCAAGGCAAGCATGGCGAAGTCTATGAGCTGGCAACCTTCAACCTCAGCCACGGCTTTATCGACCACGACGAGCGGATAGTCTGCATGACGGACCACGAGATTTTTGGCCGCTATCATAAGTACACCGTGCGTGACTTGCGCTCCGCGCGCGAGGCCATGACGCTCAAAGAGCTCTTCGAACTCAAGCCTGGCGACTACGTGACCCATATCGACTACGGCGTAGGGCGCTTCTCGGGCCTGGAGAAGGTGACGCAGAACGGCAAGAGCCAAGAGCTGATAAGGCTGATATACAAGAACAACGACGTCCTCTACATCAGCATCCACGGGCTGCACAAGATTAGCCGCTATGTGGGCCGTGAAGGCGAGACGCCTCAGTTGAACCGGCTGGGGTCCAACTCTTGGCAGGTGCTGAAACAACGCACCAAGCGGCAGGTGAAGGACATCGCCCGCGACCTGATAGCCCTCTATGCCAAACGCAAAGCCTCGCGGGGCTTCGCCTTCAGCGGCGACGGCGAGATGCAGGCCGAGCTGGAGGCCTCGTTCCTCTACGAAGATACTCCGGACCAGCTGAAGGCCACCGTGGCCGTCAAGCGCGACATGGAGGCCTCGGCCCCAATGGACCGCCTCGTATGCGGCGATGTCGGCTTCGGAAAGACCGAGGTGGCCATCCGGGCCGCCTTCAAAGCCTGCTGCGACTCGAAGCAGGTGGCCGTCCTCGTCCCCTCGACGGTACTCGCTTATCAGCACTACAACACCTTCTGCCAGAGGCTGAAGGGAATGCCTGTCCGCGTCGACTACCTCAACCGCTTCCGCTCGGCCAAGGAGAAGAAGCAGATCTACGCCGACGTGGCGGACGGCAAAATAGATATTCTCATCGGCACCCACGCCATCACAAACAAAGACTTGAAGTTCAAAGACCTCGGCCTGCTCATCGTCGACGAGGAGCAGAAGTTTGGCGTCAGCGTGAAGGAAAAGCTGAAGCAGATGAAGGTCGGCGTGGACTGTCTTACGCTCACGGCCACCCCCATCCCGCGCACTCTCCAGTTCTCGCTCATGGGGGCTCGCGACCTGAGCGTCATCCAGACGCCGCCGCCCAACAGGCAGCCCATCGAGACCGAGCTCTCCGACTTCAGCGAGGCGCTCATTCGCGACGCCATAATGTTCGAGATGAGCCGCGGCGGACAGACCTTCTTCATCAGCAACCGCGTCGAGAACCTCCCCGAAATGGCCGGCCTGGTCCAGCGTCTCGTCCCCGACGCTCGCGTCGCCATGGCACACGGCCGCATGGACGGCAAGGACGCCGAAGAGACCCTGATGAGTTTCCTCGAAGGCGACATCGACGTGCTCGTGGCCACCAGCATCGTGGAAAACGGCCTGGATATCCCCAACGCCAACACCATGATTATCAACAACGCCCACCAGTTCGGCCTCTCCGACCTCCACCAGATGCGCGGCCGCGTGGGCCGTTCCAACCGCAAGGCCTTCTGCTATCTCCTCATACCTTCCTACCTCACCCTCACCCCCGACGCCCAGCGCCGCCTTAAAGCCATCGAGGAGTTCTCCACCATCGGCAGCGGCTTCAATATCGCCATGCGCGACCTCGACATCCGCGGGGCCGGCAACATCCTCGGCGCCGAGCAGAGCGGCTTCATCAGCGAGGTGGGCTACGACATGTACCACAAGATTCTCAACGAGGCCATCGAGGAGCTCAAAGAGAGCGACTTCCGCGACCTCTTCGCCGCCGAAGCCGACGAGAAGCAGGACTATGTGCGCGAGTGCACCATCGAGACCGACCTCGAGGTGCTCCTGCCCGACGACTATGTCACCTCCGTCAGCGAGCGTCTGCTGCTCTACCGCGAGCTGAACGACATCGGCCTCGAAGGCGAGGACCTCGCCGAGATAGAGAGTCGCCTCTCCGCCTACCGCCAGCGCCTCGAGGACCGCTTCGGCCCGGTGCCGCACTGCGTCGACGAACTCCTCCGCACCATCACCCTGCGACGCCTCGCCAAGGAGTTCGGCATTGAGAAGCTCATCCTCAAGCAGAACCGTATGGTCTGCCACCTGGTGTCCAACCAGCAGAGCCCCTTCTACCGCAGCCCGAACTTCGCCAAGCTGATCGCCTACATCCAGGCCAACCCGCGCCGCTCGGCACTGAAGGAAACGCCCGAGCGCCTCAGCCTCACCATCGCCAACATCCCCACTATCGACGCCGCCCTCGAGCAGCTGCGCCTCCTGAGCCGGTAGCCCTCCTTACCGCCCGTGCGGCCATGGGGTCGGAATGCCCTCCGACCCCATGCCCCAATCACCGCACCATCTCTACCCCCTCTCTACCCCCTCTCTACCCCCTCTCTACCCCCTCTCTGGGTCCTCTCTGGGTCCTCTCTGGGTCCTCTCTGGGTCCTCTCTGGGTCCTCTCTGGGCCCTCTCTGGGTCCTCTCTACCCCCTCTCTCCCCCTTCTCTACCCCCTCGCCCCCCTTTAACTCATAACTCATAACTCATAACTCATAACTCATAACTCATAACTCAACTTTTTCCCCCTCCCGCACAATAAACCGCCCCCTTCCGCCGTTCCCCTTTCGGTAACAATTCATTGGAAGCACTATGACCATCACCATACTCTGGGCCGACGACGAGATAGACCTCCTGAAGCCCCACATCCTGTTCCTGAAAGAGAAAGGCTACGACGTCATCCCCGTCCAGTCCGGACGCGACGCCATCGACGAAATCCAGCTCCGCCAGCCGTCCCTCGTCTTCCTCGACGAGCAGATGCCAGGCCTGAGCGGCATCGACACCCTGAAAATCATCAAGGAACGCTGGCCCCAGCTCCCCGTCGTCATGATCACCAAGAGCGAAGAGGAGCACATCATGGAAGACGCCCTCGGCGGCAAAATCTCCGACTACCTCATCAAACCCGTCAACCCCAGCCAAATCCTCCTCACCGTCAAGAAACACACCGAGATGCGCCGCCTCCAGAGCGAGCACTCCACCATGAACTACCAGCAGCAGTTCCGCGAAATCGGCATGCAGATGGGCGGCCGCATGAACCACGACGAGTGGATCCAGATGTACCGCAAACTCGTCTACTGGGACCTCGAGCTCGCCTCCACCGACGACCCCTCCATCCACGACATCTTCGTCTCGCAGAAGAGTGAAGCCAACCGCCTCTACTGCCGCTTCTACGAAGACAACTACCAGGACTGGCTGCGCGGCGCCGTCGAGCGCCCCGTCATGAGCCACACCGTCCTCCGCGAACGCCTCTTCCCGCTCCTCAAAGGAGCCGACCACGGCGGCGCGCCATCCACCTTCCTCATCGTCATCGACAACTTCCGCTACGACCAGTGGAAATTCGTCCAACCCTCTGTCGAACAGTACTTCTCCGTCGAACGCGACGACCTCTACTACACCATCCTCCCCACCACCACCCAGTTCGCACGCAACGCCATGTTTGCCGGACTCATGCCCAGCGAGATAGAACGCAAATACCCGCAGTATTGGGTCAACGAAGACGAAGACGGTTGGAAGAACCAGTTCGAAAACGAACTCCTCGACGAAAACCTCCGCCGCCACGGATTCAATATCCGCCACTCCTACAACAAGGTCCTCAACGCGCAGTACGGCCACCGCCTCGTTGACAAAGTCGGCGAACTCGTCCAGCAGCCACTCAACGTCATCATCTACAACTTCATCGACATGCTCAGCCACGCCCGCACCGACAGCGACATCGTGCGCGAGCTGGCCGACGACGAAAAGGCCTACCGCAGCCTCACCCTCTCCTGGCTCGAACACTCCCCACTCAAAGAGATGCTCCAGGCACTGAGCGAACGCGACGTCAACGTCATCGTCACCACCGACCACGGCTCCGTCAAGATAGACCGCCCCGTGCGCGTCAAAGGCGACCGCGACATCAGCGTCAACCTACGCTACAAGCAGGGCCGACTCCTCGACTACAACCCCAAGGACGTCTTCGAAGTGAAAGACCCAGCGCGCATCTTCCTGCCTCGCCGCCACGTCACCTCACCCTACATCTTCTGCCGCGAGAACGACTTCTTCGCCTACCCCAACAACTACAACGAATACGTCAAATACTACATGAACACCTTCCAGCACGGCGGCCTCTCCATGGAGGAAACCCTCGTCCCCTTCATCCTCCTCCGCCCCAAAAAAAGCTGACCCTTAACAAATTGAAAATTGAAAGTTGAAAGTTGAAAGTTGACAGTTGAAAATTGGAAGTAGAAAGTAGAAAATAGAAAGTAGAAAATTGGAAGTAGAAAATTGGAAGTAGAAAATTGGAAGTAGAAAATTGGAAGTAGAAAATTG
>CAMVAA010000041.1 GCA_947165345.1 uncultured Bacteroidales bacterium | reverse complement strand
CCCCTCTCTACCCCCTCTCTGGGTCCTCTCTGGGTCCTCTCTACCCCCTCTCTGGCCCATGGAACGTAGCCCCCCAACCCAATTTTCAATTCTCAATTCTCAACTTTCAATTCCCTTTTCCCCCACCTCTTCGACTTTTACCCCCTTCGACCCTTCGACCCGAAGTCTCGAAGTCCCGTGGTATGCCGTCGGCTCGGCCGACAAGTCCCAAAGTCTCATCGCCTCGTCGTCTTTTTTTCTTCCAAATGAAAAAAAATGTGTATATTTGCAAGTTTAAGCGATAGAAAGATGCAGTTCAAAGACATTGTAGGACAGCGAGATGTGATAAACCGGCTGACGGAAACGGTCGACAGCGGGCGCGTAAGCCACGCCCAGCTCCTGCTCGGCCCCGCCTCCGCGGGCAGCCTGCAGATGGCCCTCGCCTATCTGCAGTACCTCTGTTGCGACCACCGTCAGCACTTCCCCGAGGGCGACCTCCGCGCCGACTCCTGCGGCGTCTGCCCTCAGTGCAAGAAGGTCGCCTCTCTCATGCACCCCGACCTGCACTTCGTCTTCCCCAACGCCTCCACCCCACGCGTGTCGTCCTCCAGCTACTGGAGCGGCGACTTCGCATCGGAGTTCCGCGACTTCGTGGCCGAACGCCATGCCCTCGGCTCGCTCGACGAGTGGTACGCCTTCCTCGGCATCGAGAACAAGCAGGGCATGATCCGCGAACTCGACGCCGCACACATCGTCCAGGACCTGAGCCTCAAGAGCTACGAGGGCGGATGGAAGATGATGCTCGTCTGGATGCCCGAAAAGATGAACCTCGCCGCCGCCAACGAACTGCTGAAGACCCTCGAGGAGCCCACCCCGCGGACACTGATCATGATGGTCGGCGAAAGCGACGAGCGCCTCCTGCCCACCATCCGCAGCCGTGTCCAGACCGTCCGCCTCCGCCCCGTCGAGCCCGACCGCCGCGCCGCCAGCGCCGAGTTTGCAGCCCTCCTGGTCGAGTGGCTCCGACTCCTCTTCAAGCTGAAAATGCGCGAACTCTCCGCCGAGGTCGACAAGCTGGCCGCACTCGGACGCGAACGCCAGAAGCAGTTCCTCGCCTACGCCCTCGACGTCGTGCGCGACTGCTTCCTGAACACCACCGCCGGCCGCCCCGTGACCATCGGCTCCGGCGACGACAAGTTCGACGCCTCCTTCCCCAGGATGGTCACGCCGAACAATGTGGAACTCATACAGAAAGCCCTCGACGAAGCCCTCTTCGCCATCGAGCGCAACGCCAACGCCAAGATAGCCTTCATGCAACTCTCGTTCAGCATGAGCAAGGCACTGAAAAAACGATAAACCCCTGCCCGCCACGCCTCGGCATGGCGGCATACAACATACAAACACATATTCATGGACACCAACCAAACAATGGAAAAAAAGAAAATACAGACCCCCGCTGAACCGCTGCCCGCCGCCGACCGCCTACCGGACGACGAGCAGGACGACGTGGCCAGCGCGGAAGACATAGCTGCCTTCATGGCCGAACGTCGCAAAGCTCGCGAAGAAAAGAAACAGCGCGACGTCGAGGAACGCGTCAACCCCGAGGTCGAGGAGTATATGAGCGAAGAAAGCGCCCTCGACCCCTACCTCGACCCCGACCCCGACCTCCCGTGGGTGAAATACAACGAGCCCGTCTACCTCAGCCGCGGCTGCCGCGCCTGCCCCAAGAGCTACGTCCCCATCTCGAGCACCGAAATCCGTAGCTGCTCCAAGGTGACCAGCACCAACTGGCTGAGCGGCATCCGCCAGCCCACCATGAGGCCCTTCGACTGCGTCGAGGTCCGCTTCAAGAACAACCATAAGGACTTCTACCGCCTCCCCGACGGACTGGAGGTGACCGAAGGCGACGTCGTCGCCGTCGAAGGCCAGCCTGGCCACGACGTGGGCATCGTCAGCCTCACCGGCGAGCTCTGCCGGCTCCAGATGCGCAAATACCGCATCAAACCCGACTCCGAGAACATCAAGAAGCTCTTCCGCCGCGCCAAGGACGCCGACCTCGAACGCTGGGACCAGTCCATGCGCGAAGAGCACAGCGCCCTCATCCGCACTCGCCGCATCGTCGCCGACCTCGGCCTCGAAATGAAGGTCAACGACGTCGAGTTCCAGGGCGACCACTCCAAGGCCATCTTCTACTACACCGCCGACGAGCGCGTCGACTTCCGCGAGCTCATCAAGGTGCTCGCCGAGGAGTTCCGCGTCCGCATCGAGATGAAGCAAATCGGCGTCCGCCAGGAAGCCGGCAAGGTGGGCGGCCTCGGCACCTGCGGCCGCGAGCTCTGCTGCTCCACCTGGCTCACCACCTTCAAGAGCGTCGCCACCAGCGCCGCCAAGGCCCAGCAGATCATGCCCAACCCCCAGAAGCTCGCCGGACAGTGCGGCAAGCTCAAGTGCTGCCTCAACTTCGAATACGAGGTCTACGTCGACGCGCTGAAGAAGTTCCCGCCCGCCGGCCAGGCCATCCGCTTCAAGAAGGGCCTCGCTCTCTACAAGAAGACCGACGTCTTCCGCGGCGTGATGTGGTACGCCTACGAGGGCGAGAACGACCTCATCGCCGTCAAGGCCGAGGACGTCAAGGCCATCATCGATATGAACCGCCAGCAGCAGTACCCCGAGCGCCTCGAGGACTACCAGGTCGAGCTGATGTCCACCTCGGCCCTCGCCCAGGAGAGCACCGGCGAGGAGGTCGAGCGCGAAATGCTCCGCCTCGCCGAGGGCGGCAACGGCGTGGTGGGCGACGTGGTCCAAGAGGGCCCCTCCGAGCGCGACCACCGTCCTCAGCGCGACCGCCGCGGCCACGGCGACCAGCCCCGCGGCGACCGTCCTCAACGCGGCGACCGCCAGCCTCGTGGCGACCGTCAGCCCCGCGGCGACCGCCCCCAGCGCTCCGAACAGCGCCAGAACCCCGAACAGCGCCAGGACGCCGACCGCCCGAAGCGTAACAACAACAACGGCGGCAAGCAGCGCCGCGACGGCGGCGACGCCCCGCGCCGCAGCGGTGGACGTGAAAACCGCGACCGCCGCGGATGAGATACAACCTAAAAGGCTTCGAACTATGAAAAGGACTTTATATGGTATTCTGATGGCCCTGATGGCCCTCGCGGCCGCTGGCTGCGACGGCAGCGTCTACTACGACGAGGCCGTCAGCGTCGACGAGCACGGATGGCTCCCCGCCGCCGCCGCCGTCTTCCGCGTCGACGCCGACGACACGGTCCACGCCTTCGACTTCCTCGTCCAGGTCCGCAACGCCACCACCTACCCCTACTCCAACCTCTTCCTCTTTGTCGACACCCGCTTCCCCGACGGCAGCGTGGCCCGCGACACCGTCGAGTGCCCGCTGGCCGACCCCGAGGGGCGCTGGTACGGTCGCCGCACCGGCCGCTACGTCGACTCCCGCTTCCGCCTGCGTCAGGGCAGCGCCGTCTTCCCCCAGAAGGGCCTCTACATCTTCACCGTCTCCAACGGCATGCGCGACAGCGCCATCGCGGGCGTCAAGGACATCGGCCTCCGCATCGAATACAGCAAAACCAGATAACTCGTTATGGCAAAGAAAACCACCAAGCCCAACTACATAAAGACCCTCTGGATTGTCTTCGGAGGCTTCTGGGCCTTCGTCTTCCTCTTCTTCCTCTTCCTCAGCCTCGGCTGGCTCGGATTCATGCCCTCCTTCGAGGAGCTGGAGAATCCGCGCAGCCTCCAGGCCTCCGAGGTGCTGAGCGACGACGGCGAGGTGCTGGGCTTCATCGGCGTGGAGAACCGCTCCAACGTAACCTACGACCAGATATCGCCCAACCTCATCAACGCCCTTGTGGCCACCGAGGATGTGCGCTTCTACAAGCATTCCGGCATCGACCCGCGCAGCCTCGGTCGCGTCTTCTTCAAGACCGTCCTCGGCCGTCACGGCTCCTCCGGCGGCGGCTCCACCATCACGCAGCAGCTCGCCAAGAACCTCTTCCCCCGCGGCCATCGCAGCAAGATTGGCGTCGTCTTCGTGAAGTTCAAGGAGTGGGTCGTGGCCGTCAAGCTGGAACACAACTACTCCAAGCAGGAGATTCTCGCCATGTACCTCAACACCGTCGACTTCGGCAGCAACGCCTTCGGCATCAAGACCGCCGCCAAGACATTCTTCGACAAGACTCCCGCCGAACTCGACGTCGACGAGGCTGCGGTCCTCGTGGGCCTGCTCAAGGCCCCCACCACCTACAGCCCCATACTCCACCCCGACCACGCCCTCGAGCGCCGCAACACGGTCCTCTACCAGATGAACCGCTACGACTACCTCAGCGACGAGGACTACGAGGCCTACCGTCAGAAGCCCATCGACATGAGCCACTACTCCCCACAGAGCCACAACGACGGCCTCGCCACCTACCTGCGCGAATATCTCCGCACCTATATGAAGGATTGGTGCAAACACCACCGCAAGCCCAACGGCGAGCACTACGACGTCCACCGCGACGGCCTCCGCATCTACACCACCATCGACTCCCGCATGCAGCGCTACGCCGAGCAGGCCGTCCGCGAGCATTTCAGCAAGGAAATCCAGCCCGCTTTCGACCGCGAGCTCAAGAGCCGCAATGGGAACCCATTCTGCGACATCACCAAGGAGCAGCAGGACAAGTTCCTCACCCAGGCCATGAAGCAGAGCGAACGCTACCGCAACCTCAAGGCCGAGGGCATGAGCCAGAAGGAGATTCGCGCCGCCTTCAACGAGAAGGTGCCTATGCGCCTCTTCAGCTGGCGCGGCCGACTCGACACCGTCATGTCGCCCTGGGACTCGCTCATCTACTACAAGCGCTTCCTCAACGCCGGCCTGATGTCCGTCGAGCCCGGCACCGGCTATGTCAAGGCCTATGTCGGCGGCATCAACTACCGCTACTTCAAGTACGATAACGTCCAGAGCCACCGCCAGGTGGGCTCCACCTTCAAACCGTTCGTCTACACCATGGCCCTGCAGGACCTCGGCATGTATCCCTGCACCGAAGTGCCCAACTCCCAGGTCTGCTTCGAGGTCTGGGGGCAGGACGACTGGTGCCCGAAGAACAGCACCCACGAGCGCGAGGACGAGATGGTCACCCTCAAGTGGGCCCTGGCTCACTCGGTCAACTGGGTCTCCGCCTACCTCATGAAGCAGGGCTCGCCGGACCAGGTGATTAACATCGCCCGCAAGATGGGTGTTCGCAGCCCCATCGACGCCGTCCCCGCCATCGCCGTCGGCACACCAGAAATCACCGTCTACGAGATGGCCGGCGCCATGGCCACCTTCGCCAACAAGGGCGAGTACGTCGAGCCTATCTTCGTCACTCGCATCGAGGACAACAAGGGTATGGTCCTCGAACGCTTCTCACCCCATCGCAGCGAAGCCCTCGACGAGCAGACGGCCTACATGATGATAGAGCTCATGAAGGGCGTCGTGCAGAGCGGCACCGGCGTCCGCCTGAACTACAAATACCACCTCAACAATTACTCCACCGCCATTGCCGGCAAGACCGGTACCACACAGAACAACTCCGACTGCTGGTTCGTGGGCATCACGCCCCGCCTGGCCACGGCGGTGTGGACCGGCGGCGAGCTGCGCTCCATCCACTTCCGCAACATGACCTACGGCCAGGGCGCCGCCATGGCTCTGCCCATCTTTGGCCTCTACATGGAGAAGATATACAAGGACTCGAGACTCAACTTCTACCGGGGCGACTTCGACCGGCCCTCCGAACCTGTCGAGATGGACTGCTCCAACTTCCAGCAGGAAATCGAGGACGAGGGCTTCGACTGGGACTTCTGAGCAATGGGAAACCGCGAAATGAAAGTTAATCTGTTAGGACAAACGTTGGAGCAGCTGCAGGAACTCTGCGCTGCCGAGGGCTTCCCCCGCTTCACGGCCAAGCAGCTCTGCGGTTGGCTCTACGACAAGCGGGTGGACAGCATCGACAGCATGACCAACCTCTCGCTCGCCCAGCGCGCGCGGCTGAACGAGATTGCCTGCATCGGGCGCGAGACTCCGGTGCGCTGCCAGGTGTCGCGCGACGGTACCAAGAAGTACCTCTTCCCCGTCGGCGACGGGCAGCACATCGAGACCGTCTTTATCCCCGACGACGACCGCGCCACCCTCTGCGTCAGCTGCCAGGTGGGATGCAAGATGGGCTGCCGCTTCTGTGTCACCGGACAGCAGGGCTTCCACGGCTCCCTCTCGGCCGGCGACATCCTGAACCAGCTCTTCTCCATACCGGAATTCGAACAGCTCACCAATGTGGTCTTCATGGGCATGGGCGAGCCGATGGACAACCTCGACGCCGTGCTCGCGGCCACACGGGTGCTCACGGCCCCGTGGGGCCTCGGATGGAGCCCCAAGCGCATCACGGTCAGCACCGTGGGCTTGATACCCGCCCTGCGCCGTTTCCTCGACGAGAGCCAGTGCCACCTCGCCGTGAGCCTCCATAACCCTGTCGCCGCCGAGCGTGGCGGGATGATGCCCGTCGAGCGGGCCTACCCCCTGGCCGACGTCTTGGCCCTTCTGCGGCGCTACGACTGGAGCGGCCAGCGACGCCTGTCGTTCGAGTACACCATGTTCCGCGGCTTGAACGACGACACGCTCCATGCGCAGAAGCTCGTCGAGGCCCTGCGCGGGTTGGACTGCCGGGTCAACCTGATACGCTTCCACGAGTCGCCCGAGGCGCCGTACCACACCTCGACGCCGACCGCCATAAAGGCCTTCCAGGACTACCTGAACCGCCACGGCATCATCTGCACCCTTCGCGCTTCCCGCGGTCAGGATATTGATGCCGCCTGCGGACTGCTGGCAGGAAAAGAATAATCAGAAAACCGACGCTTACGCCGATAAGGTTGGCGACGATGTCGTTGACGTCGAAGCCCCGATAGGGGAGCAGGTATTGCACCCCCTCGGAGAGCAGGCTTACGCCCATGGTCGCCAGCCACACCACGAGGGGGCGGGACAGCACGTCTTTCAGGAACAGGGCGCACGGCAGGAACACCGATGCGTGGATGAGGTGGTCGGTGCGTAGGCCGAACACATAGTTGTCGAGCGGTATGCCGAGCCCGTTGAGCGGCGCCCACATCAGGAACGCCAGCGTGGCGAAATACCAAGGCCTCAGCTGCCGGCGCCCGTCGCGCCCGGCCCATCTCAGTATGAAGTTGCGTATTTTCTTCCGGCGCAGGGAGCGCCGGCTCAGCCGCTGCCAGTCGCCGCTGTCGGTGCTGATGCCGCGAGCCTCGGTCAGGAGGCCTGCGATGTCTTCGCGCCGGCAGCGTTCGGTGGTGTAGCAGTTGTCGCCCTGCAGGGTGTAGCTGTCGCCGTCGACCTCCACCACGCGGTGCAGCAGGTGGTGTCCGCCATAGCGGAAGAGGACCACATCGCCCACGGCGGGAGCGTGGTCTACGGGCGCCAGCGTCAGCTTGTCGCCGGGCTGCAGCGTGGGCTTCATGCTCGTCCCGGAAAGGGTGAGCTGCACCCGTTTCCCGGAGGAGAGCTGCTCCTCGGCGAGTGCGAAGAATATGGGGTTTGCCACTATCATTGCCTGTAGCCCTGTGTTGGTGAGTCTATGATTTGAAGATTGTCGTGTGGCACAGCCGCGCCGCCTCGGCGTCGGGCAGGCAGCCCAAGCGGTATACGGGCACGCGCTCTATGACGTGCCCCACATAATCCACGAGAGCATCCTGCAGGGTGTCGTCTTTCATCAGGCACGGAGGGCAGGAGGGCTGCAGGGCGGTGAAGGCCTCGACGGTGCCGAGGGGCCGTATGCGGTTCTCCGGACGCTGCTCGAGCCTGACTATGGCGGCCACGGGGAAGTGTTCGTTGCGGTAGCAGTGGGTCTTGCCGCTCCACGGCGAGCCGTATACGGTGCCGTCGTCGGCCAGTATGGGGCTGTCGTCGTTCAGCAGGTGTGTGGCGGCGATGTGCTGCAGCCACAGGCGGGTGTGGGTGCTCTTGCCGGTGCCGCTCTCGCCGAGGCACATCACGGCCCGGCCGTCGCAGACCACCACCGACGAGTGGACGGGAAGGCGCCCCAGCCACAGGCCGCCCATGGAGTAGGCGGTCCACAGCGCAAAACGCAGTACCGATGGCGAGGCAATGGGGCTGATGCTGAAGGCGTCGGGCTTGCGGCCGCCGGCGGCGGCACGCAGCGTGCCGTGGCCGGAGAAGTGGTAGTAGTAGTCGCCGCGGGCATCGACGCCGAAGCGGCACTCCACGTCGTCGGCCACCGTGAAGCGGTGCAGCCAGCGGCAGTCGGGCAGCGGCACGTCGGCGTCAAGGCGCACCATGAGCCGGGGTTCGGCGCCGGACTGGTCGGCGAAGAGGTTCATCCCGGGCAGATGGAGAGCCGTGGCCAGGCTGTCGTGCCCTTCCAGCACCATAGACAGGCCGCCTATGTTCAGCCGTGACGTCATATCAGCATGCCGTGTTCGCTCATCGAGGCGACCCACTCCGCAGCATCGCGCCGCGCTGTCGCCTCGTCGACGTCGTACTCGTCGCAGAGTATCCGGACCGCGTCGTCGACCGTGAAGTCGCGGTCTAAGAGGCGTTCGTAGAGCAGAAGGGCACTCTGGTTGAACCCCACCACCGTGGTCATGTCGGATGTGTCTTTCGATTGGTGCATCACGATGTGCTCTCCGGCTACGGAGTGCATCTTCTTCCGTTTGTCGATTCTCATTGCTGGTCCTTTTTCATCAGTAACGCAGTGAAATATACAAATATTGTGTCTTTTTCTTGCACGGGTGACATTTTATTTGTACTTTTGCAGTCGGAAACTTTTAAGGAGGCCACACTATGGAATATCACAAGCAAGAAGAGTCGCTGTTTGAGCGCTGGACCGAGAGGGCGCGCAAACTTCGCGAGAGCGACGAGATAACGAAAGACGGGCTGTTGTATCGCGGCGAGCTGTGGTTCGACGGCTACTGCCAGGTGCACCGTCGTGCCAACGAGGAGCAGCTGTGGGACGATGCCGGTATGCGCCTCCTGGTCCTCACCAAGGAGCTGTACGACGAGGACGGATGGGACCTCCGTGCCGAAAGCGGCCGTGTGCCCAGCCCGCGTCTCACATGCCGCACCGCCTACCGCTTCTTCCCCAACCTCGAGCTCTGGGTCTATGGATTGATGAATATCCCCGACCGCAAGGTCGTCTCCTTCGCCCGCGCCGACAACGAGCAGCGCCTGCAGGGCTTCTACGAGAACGCGCCCATAGCCCGCGTCAACTGCAAGAAGCAGCCCGACGCCCGTGCGGCGAGCAACGCGGTGTTGCAGAAGTACATGGAGAACTATGCCGACCTGCTGACGGAGCAGATACGCCTCTACGACGCCGACGTCATCCTCTGCACCGGCGGACAGGGTATCATGGTCGACTTCATACGGCGCCATGTATATACCGACCTCGAACAGGTCAACGCCCACTGCTGGTATTCGGCCGAAGCCAATGTGGTCGTGGTGAAGCAATATCACCCCACCTACAGCGTGTATAGCCGGAAGGAGATGTATACCAACATGATGAAGGACTACCAGGCCTTTATCAGCGCAACGCCGTCGTTCCCGCGCCGGCGTTAGTCTGTCACCTATTGCACCTTTCGTAGCAAGGGCGAGCGGCTCATATCCGTAGGATTGGTGCCGGGTACGCCTTCTGGCACCGGCATGCCGAGTTTCTTGAAATGCTCTTGCCAGTACTGCGGCATGTTCCCGTTCCTGTCGCGCCAGTTCATGGGATTGGCCTCGAAGAGGTGGTCGCCGTTGCTGTCCAGATAGCATTCGTAGACCAGTTCCGAACAGTAGAGCGCGCCGTTGTCGGGCAGGAAGGCGTTGTCGTAGGGCTGGCCGGTGAACGACTTGGCCCGGGCCACGACTGCTGCGGTGTCGAAGGGAATGGTGAGGCGGAAGATATCTGCCTTGACGTCTGTGCCTTGATAGCGCAGGCTGAGCGCCACGCCGTCGCCGGGGGTGGCGTCGATGGTCCACACCGAGTCTATCACAATCGCCACGTGGGTGTATTCTCCGGTGCTTTCCTGCACGGCTCCTCCCATGCCCTCGCTGTCGCGGAAGAAGATCAGGTCGCCCGGCTGCAGTGCCGGCTGGGCGAACACGGTGTTGCCAATCAGCAGTATAATGAACAGTAACCGTTTCATTTCGGGGAGCAAAAGTACGAAATCAATCCCACATGTCGCAAAAAATGTGTACTTTTGCCGCTGCAATATGGAGAACAACAACACTACCAAGATGGGCATCGGGGGGCTGCTGCGGCGGCTGCTCCCCTTCGTGACGCCCTACCGCTGGCTGCTCGTGGCCACGCTGACGCTGACCTTCGTGGGGTCGCTGATGGCGCAGGTGAACGCCGTAGTGCTCGACAAGGCTGTGGACC
This sequence comes from uncultured Bacteroidales bacterium, assembly GCA_947165345.1. Classification (GTDB taxonomy): domain Bacteria; phylum Bacteroidota; class Bacteroidia; order Bacteroidales; family P3; genus Colimorpha. Next base: position 5,670 of record CAMVAA010000041.1, on the reverse strand, counting down.
GCATCAATGCGCTGCTGCACCTCGGGGGGGGCTTCCAGTGGGGCGAGGCGGTACGGATACTGGTCGTCATCAGCGCCGTGCTGCTGGGCAAGGAGGTGCTGGCGGCGCTGGTCACCTTCGGGCAGCGCATCTTCGGCGAGAAGATACGCATCAACGTCAGCCGCGACCTCTCGCTGCGCGTGGTGGACCGCATACTGACCTTCCGGATGGCCTTCTTCAGCCAGGACGGCAACGAGCCCGGCAAGCTGCAGACCCGCATAGACCGCGGCATCATGAGCCTCAGCAACACGGTGAAGAACTTCTTCATCGACATACTGCCGCTCTTCACCAGCGCTGTGCTGGCGTTGGTGCTGATGTATGCCGCCAACGTGTATGTGGGCCTGGTGGCCACGGCCATCATACCGGTCTACTTCTGGATCACGGCCGTGCAGGGGCGGAGGATGAAGGGCTGGCGCCACCGCGTGTTCGGCACCCACCAGCAGCTGAGCCACGGCATACTGAACATCATAGAGAGCATGGGGGTCATCAAGTCGTTCAACCGCGAGCGGGTGGAGGCCGCCAAGCAGGCCACGCTGCAGGAGCAGAGCACCGACCAGCAGATGCAGACGCGTCGCATCTCGTTCCTCTACGAGGGTTTGAAGACCTTCGTGGAGCAGATAGGCACCGTACTCATCATCATCCTGACGGCCTACCTGGTGCTGGTGGACTACCCCGGGATGAGCATAGGAAAGATAATGTACCACGTGATGCTCTTCGCCAACGTCAGCGCCCCGATCCGGCAGCTGCACCGCATATACGACGACCTCAACGACGCGCTGGTCTACGCCGAGGGCTTCTTCGGCCTGCTGGATGCCGACGGCGAGGTGGAGGAGAGTGGAAAGGTGAAAGTGGAAAGTGGAAAGCGAATGGCGGGGCGGTTCGAGCTGCGCAATGTGGAGTTCACCTATCCGAGCGGCGCGCACGCCCTGTGCGACCTCACGATGACCATCGAGCCAGGCAAGACCACGGCCCTGGTGGGGCTCAGCGGGGCGGGCAAGAGCACCATAGTGAACCTGCTGGACAAGTTCTACGCGCCCGACAGCGGGAGCATCACGCTGGACGGGGTGTCGCTGGGCGAGTGGGACACGCAGGTGCTGCGCGACAACATAGGGCTGGTGCTGCAGAAGAACCACATCTTCAGCGGGACCATCGAGGAGAATATACGCTACGGGCGTCCCGACGCCACGCACGAGGAGGTGGTGGAGGCGGCGCGCAAGGCCTACATCTACGACCAGGTGACGGCGCTGCCGGAGGGCTTCGAGAGCAACGCCACGCAGCTCAGCGGAGGGCAGCAGCAGAGGATAGCCATAGCGCGCATGTTCCTGAAAGACCCGCCCATCATATTCCTGGACGAGCCGACGGCCAGCTTGGACGCCATAGCCACGGAGCAGATCAAGAACTCGATAGACGCCATCAAGCAGGGTCGCACGGTGATAGTCATCAGCCACAACATAGGCCAGATAATAGACAGCGACTACCTCTACGTGCTCGACAGGGGGCACTGTGTGCAACACGGGGAGCCGCAGGAGGTCTACCGGCAGGGAGGCCTATACAAGGAAATCTTCGATGCCTCGGCGCGGAGCATGAACGTGGACAAGATAGCCGAGACCACAATGTAAGCAAAGAAGCCGTCCCGAAAGGGGCGGCTTCTTTGTTTTCCATTCAATCTGTGGGCGATTAGCCTTCGACGATAGCACCAGTGGGGCAGGCGCCAGCGCAGGTACCGCAGGAGACGCAAGCGTTCTCGTCAATCTTGTAGATGTCGCCTTCGCTGATAGCTCCGACGGGGCACTCATCGATGCAGGTGCCGCAAGCAACACAGATGTCAGTGATTTTGTAAGCCATTTTGTTTCTTTTTTAGGATTAATATTGCAATATTATTCTTCTCAAATGCGCTGCAAAAGTACGTACTTTTTCCAAACTGGCAAAATTTTATCACCATTTTTGGTTAGCGGAGGGCGCCGGGCGCTGTAACACAGGAGGTTGGGTTGGCGGGAAAAAACGGGCGGGGGGAGTGGAGAGGCTGTGCGGAGCGGGGGCGGGGATTATGGTTTTGAGGTTTTCTTGGTGTATTTGTCCTTCACGATGGAGTAGGAGTTCAGAGTCAGTTCGCGGAGCAGCGGGTCGGGAGCGGCGGCGGGGTCGACGCCTATCCAGAAGCGTGGCGACTCGTTGTAGGGCCGGCCGACGCAGGAGTAGCGCTCGCGGAGGTCGGGGATGCGGTCGGGCTGGCACTTGAGCGTGACGACGGAGAAGGTGTTGCAGTCGAAGAAGGCGAACATGTGTCCGGCGACGTAGAAGACCAGCACTTCGGCGGCCTGACGGAAGGCCGAGAAGGGCATCTTCTCCTCGACGTCGGGGCCGAGGGAGAGGCAGAAGGAGCGGTAGTCCTCGATGTTCATGGCTTCTTGCGGTGGCCCGGTCCTTCGGGGAACCAGCCTTTGTTGACGCGCTGTCGCTGCTTGAAGAGTTCGAGGATGGACCAGAGGCTGCTGAAGCCGACGACGCCGAGGAGGATGCACCAGACGCCGGATGCGAACAGGGAGGCGGCGATGCAGCCCAGCCCCACCAGGAGGAAGAGCCACCAGGAGCGTACGCCGAGGTGGTATTCGGCCTTGATGACCAGAGGGTGGAAGAGGCCGATGGTGAGGAAGGTGGCTGCGCCGATGACGATGCCGTAGGTATTCACCATGGGGTATTAGAATATCAGAGCCAGAAGGACCCAGAGCCAGTGGGCGGCGATGCCGGCGCAGAGGCCGCCGATGGTGTGAGCACCGATGGCTTTGCCGATGAGTTTGCGGTAGCCGAGGCTGTCGAGCATGGCGGTGTGGGTGGAGAGGTAGCCGCTCCAGCACATGCCCATGGCGGTGAAGACGGCGATGGCGTTGCCGTCGATGATGCCTTCGCTGACGAAGCGTGGGACGAGGCCGAGAGCTGCGCCGACGGCGCCGAGTGCGGTGATGGGGAAACTGACGAGGGCGCCGCTTTCGAATCCGAAGAGCCAGTAGAAGATGAAGTTCACCTTGTCGGCGAGCCAGGTGATGACAGGGACGCCTTCGTAGGCGGCACCGGTGTACTGTCCGCCTTCGCCGGCGGGGCCGAAGGTGAGCATCATGACGATGGTGGAGATGCAGAGGACGCCGGGTATGATGGCGACGCCGATGCCGACGCCGCTCTTGCCGCCGTCGAGCATGGCGTTGAGGAAGCGCTGGAAGGCGTTGCCCTCGCTGCGGAAGGATATGTTCTGTTCGGAGCCGGAGCCTTCGGTGACGGGGCTGTCCATTTCGGGGTAGCTTTTGAGTGTGGAGCGCTGCATGATGCGTGTGCTGACGATGCTGCCGATGACGGCGCCGAGGAGTCCGACGACGGCGCCTTTGCCGAAGCCGAGGCCGGTCATGAAGGCGATGACGACGAGACCCATGCCGAAGGCGGTGCCGAAGTTGGTGAGTGAGACGAGCTGGTATTTCTTGAAGTACTGGGCGAAGTTGTTGTCCTTGGCGAGGGAGATGATGGCTGGGTTGTCGCTGAGGAATGTCATGACGGCACCGAGAGCGGCCACGCCTGGCAGGTTGTAGAGGGGTTTCATGAGCGGTCGGAGAATGTTCTCCATGAGTCGGACGACGCCAAACTCGGTGAGGAGCTTGGAGATGGCGCCCATGAGGACGCAGATGGCCATGATGTAGAACACCGTCTCGAGGAGGAGGTGGTAGGCGGTCTGCATGAAGGTGTTGAGCATGTGAGGGAGAGACATGCGGTAGGCGAGGAAGCCGAAAAAGGCGAAGAAGCAAGCCAGGAAGATGAGTGCCTCGAGGCTGCGGCTGGTGGTGAACTTCAGCCGGCGTGGCTTGCCGCTGGGGCGGTTGGGGTTGGTCTCGTGGTGGCGGAAGACCTGGAAGGGGTCGATGACCGACAGCAGGGAGTTGAGGAGGCTGTGCTGCGAGCCGCCGTCGTGTGACTTTTGTCCGGTTTCGTTGACCGAGGGGTTGGGTTTGTTGTCTGTCATGGCTTATTTCTTGATAAGGTTGTAAAAGTCCACGGTCCAGGTGGCGCCGATGTTGAAGTTCCAGGAGGCGTCAATTTCCGTATTGTTCACCCATTCCTGCATGCGGCAGACATAGGTGTGCAGGCGGACGCTTTTCATGCCGTTGGGGAACCATTCGAAGCCGAGGCCATAGCGGCTGTAGGTGTGTCCGGCGCGGAGCAGGTGGTCGAGTGCCACTGCGGAGTTGAGGTCCACCTCCGACTTGTTCTGCTCGTACATGCCCTTGACAAAGATGTTGAACTCGGGCGTGAAGTAGTAGTTGGCGCAGGAGACGACGCCGAAGTTCTTGCCCCAGTCGTCGACGGCGAGGGCGTGGTGCATGAAGTCGACGTAGATGTCCCACTTGTCGAAGACGAATTTGTTGCCTATCATCGTGAGGTTCATGAATTTGTTCCACTCGCGCTCAATCATGCTGGTGCTCCAGATGGTCTGCCAGTGGCCCACGGAGCCGTACCAGCAGAGGTTGTAGGACACGAGGCCGGCGTCGTAGCTGAGGCCGGTGGAGTTGATGTAGGGCGAGTTGGTCACCTGCGCCACGAGGGTGTGGTTGCCGTCGTCGCTGATCCATGCACCGCTGAAGCCCAGCTGGAAGCAGTAGATGTTGTTCCAGAGGGTGGTGGGGAAGTAGACGTCGATGGGAGAGGCGTCGTACTCGAAGCCGCCCATGGCCATGGCGTCCTTGCCGAAGCGGAGGCGCCAGTTGGGCGAGGGTTTGTAGTCGAGGTAGAGGAAGTCGGTGTTGTCGAAGAACATCACGGAGCCGGGGTTGGCGATGATGCGCTGCTTGAAGTAGTAGCTGAATCCGGAGCCGAAGTTGCCGCCGAGCATCAGGTTGAAATACTTGCCATGGAAGCCGAAGTTGGGTGTGGAGTCCGTGGTGGTGTATTCGCCGTCGGCGCGCACTTCCAGTTTGAACTTGTTGAATACGTCGCTCCACTGCACCTGGGCCTGTGCGGAGGCGGAAATGGAGAGCAGGGCGACCAATGCCATGATTGTTGACAGTTTCGTTTTCAATGCCTTATGTTTTTAACAGTTCTTATAAGCAAAGTGCAAATGTACGAAAAAAATGCACACGCTGGAAAAAAAGACCCGTTGATAGGTGAGTTATGCAAGTTAAGAGTTATGAGTTAAGAGTTGGGTAGGTAGGAGTTAAGTAGTTAAGCCGAATGGGAGAAAATTGATAATTGACAATTGAGAATTGAAAATTTTTTTTTGGGGGGGGGAAAATTGATAATTGATAATTGCAATGGGAGGGGGTAGGGAGGGGGTAGAGTAGGGGTAAAGAGGGGGTAGAGGGGGTGGGGGTGATTCCTGTCCCGGGGCGGGACGGGGCGGTTTTGAGGTCTTTTGCTTGATTTGCAGATGCTTGCAGTGATTTTAGTGGAAAAACGGGTAGATGGGGCCCGAATTTGCCCGAAAACGGGTTGGATTTGCGGAGTGTGGGGTGGATTTGCGGGGCGGCGGATGACGGAGGGGTGAAATTTTTTTCATTTGCAAAGCGCTGAGGCATAGGGTGGAAGTGGAGGATGGGAGAGGAAAAGTGAAAAATTATTTTGGTGGAATGGAAAAAGGTTGTATCTTTGCATCCG
>CAMVAA010000040.1 GCA_947165345.1 uncultured Bacteroidales bacterium | reverse complement strand
CCTCGACGGCTATCTTGCCGGCCTCGCGGCACTTGGCCTCGGAGCCCAGGGCCACGTAGTCGTCATATTTAATGACCTCGGCCCTGATGAAGCCGCGCTCGAAGTCGGAGTGAATAATACCCGCAGTCTGAGGGGCCTTCATGCCGCGCTTGAACGTCCATGCACGGCACTCCTTCGGGCCTGCCGTAAGGAAAGTCTGGAGTCCAAGGAGACGGTAGGCGGCCTTGATGAGGCGGTTGACGCCGCTCTCCTTGAGGCCGAGATCTTCGAGGAACATCTGCTTCTCCTCGTAGGTCTCCAGCTCGGCGATGTCGGCCTCGATGGCGGCGCCGATGACGAGCACCTCGGCCTGCTCGGCCTTCACAGCCTCGCGCACAGCATCGACATACTTGTTGCCGTCGACCACCGACCCCTCGTCCACGTTGCACACGTACAGCACGGGCTTGGCGGTGAGCAGCATGAGGTCGCGGGCCACGTCGGCCTGGTTCTCGTCGAGCTGGACGGTGCGTGCACTGCGTCCGGCGAGCAGCGCCTCGCGGTAGAGGTCCATCACCTCCACCAGCTTCTTGGCACGCGCATCGCCGCCGGCCTTGCTCTTCTTCACCTCCTTGTCGTAGCGGTTCTCAATGGTTTCGAGGTCCTTGAACTGGAGTTCGAGGTCTATGGTGTTCTTATCGCGCACCGGGTCGACGGTACCGTCGACATGGGTGATGTTGTCGTCGTCGAAGCAACGGAGCACATGGATGATTGCATCGCAGTTGCGGATGTCGGCCAGGAATTTGTGTCCGAGGCCCTCGCCTTTCGACGCACCTTTCACAAGGCCGGCAATATCCACTATCTCGACCGTGGCGGGCACCACGCTGGCCGGACGCTCAATCTCGACCAGTTTGGCCAGACGCTCGTCGGGGACGGTGATCACCCCCACGTTGGGTTCGATGGTGCAGAATGGGAAGTTGGCGGCCTGTGCCTTGGCGTTGCTCAGGCAATTGAAGAGGGTCGACTTGCCGACATTGGGCAGTCCCACTATACCGCATTGCAGACTCATATCCTTGGTTTAAGTGTTAAGTGTTAAGTGTTAAGTGTTAAGTGTTAAGTGTTTAGTGTTAAGTGTTTAGTGTTAAGTGTTAAGTTTATAATTCCTTCTCTATCAGGTACTGGTTGCGGGTGGTGGAGTTGCGGCAGATGAGCTCGCCGAGGAATCCGGCCAGGAAGAGCATAAGGCCCACCAGCACGAAGAAGATGGACATGTAGAACCACACGCTTGTGGTGAGGGCCATGCGGCCGGCGATGCGGAGCACGAGGACCACCAGCAGGGACACGAAGCCGAAGAGGAACGACACACTGCCCACCGCACCGAAGAAGTGCATGGGCTGCTTGCCGAACTTGGACATGAACATGATGCTCATGAGGTCGAGGTAGCCGTTGATGAAGCGGTTCATGCCGAACTTGGTGACGCCGTATTCGCGCTTGCGGTGCTGGACCACCTTCTCACCTATATTGCCGAAACCGGCCCACTTGGCAATGACTGGAATGTAGCGGTGCATCTCGCCATAGACCTCGATGCTCTTCACCACGTCGTGGCGGTAGGCTTTCAGACCGCAGTTGAAGTCGTGCAGGTAAATGCCGCTGAGGCGGCGTGTGGTCCAGTTGAAGAACTTGGAGGGGATGTTCTTGGCGAGCTTGCTGTCGTAGCGTTTCTTCTTCCATCCCGACACCAGGTCGTAGCCATCTTCCTTAATCATGCGGTAGAGCTCCGGCACCTCGTCGGGGCTGTCCTGGAGATCGGCGTCCATGGTGACGACCACGTCGCCTTCGGCGGCGGCGAAGCCGGTGTTGAGGGCGGCGGACTTGCCGTAGTTGCGGCGGAACTTGATGCCGCGCCATGCGCTATTGGCCTCGTGCAGACGCTCGGTCACCTGCCAGGTGCCGTCGTTGCTGCCGTCGTCGACGACGATGACCTCGTAAGAGAACCCGTGCTCTTTCATGACACGGTCCACCCACTCTGCCAGATGCGGCAGCGACTCAGCTTCGTTATATGAAGGTACAATGATTGATATATCTTTCATGATGTCTTGTGTTTTATCTGTGACTTCTCGTTTCTAAACACTATGGCCGCCACGAAGGCGCCGAAGGCGCCGAGGACAGCGACCTCGACGGCCCCGACGATGGCCCACCAGGCCGCCCAGTAATGCAGCTGCGGGTCCTGCAGGGTGAGCTCCTTGCCCATCATGGTCTTGGCGAAGACGACACACTGCTGCGGGAAGGCCAGACCCACGGCCCACAGCGCCAGGCCGTAGACCACGGCGGCCACCACGGCGGTGCCCATGCCGAAGAGCATGGCCTCCTTCAGTGTGATTTTCTTCTCTTCGAGGGCGTTGCGGTAGTAGGCCGTGAAGAGGAACACCGCCACCAGGAGGATGGCGTCGGTGACATAGGACGCGGGGCTGGGTATGGGGCTGCCCATCAGCAGGCGCACCAGCACGTAGGCCGACAGCAAAATGCCCGTTATGGCGCCGCTCCGCAGGTATCCCTTGCGGTAGTTGCCGTGTATCGTGCTGTCGTATCTATGGAATATACCCATCAGGTTCTGTGTCTTTTAGTTTGTATCTCTCACCTCACGTTGGCTTCCAAGGCTTCTTTTATCATGCGTTTCAGTTCCAGTGTGCGTTTCTCGACCACGCCCTGCTTCTCAGGCTTGTAGAGGTCGGCGTAGCGCACCTGGCCGAGGGTGATTTTGGGGCTCTTGAGGGAGCCGCGCACGTCGACGCCCACCTTGGCCAAGAGGGGGTTCTTCAGCAGTTCGACGTGGTAGCCGCACTGATTGTCGAGGGTGTGCTTGCCCGAGGCGCAGAGCTGGTACTTCCCGATGTTGAGCAGGAAGGGGAAGACCTCTATCTCCTTGCGGAAGCAGGTCATCTCGACGTCGAGGCTGTCGATGCGGATCTTGTTGTCCTTGTCCTTCCAACTCTTGAACTGCATGAGCTTGGCGATTTGGGAAATGGAGCTGTTGTCGAGGACGACGAGGTCGCGGCCGCTGATGGCGGCGGAGCCGAGGAGGGAGCTCATCTTGGGCTGGTAGCGTGCGTCGAGGAATGTCTCGGCGGCGAGGTGGAAGTTGGCGTTGCCGTTGAAAGCGGCGAGCATGGGCACGAGAGTGTCGACGGCGGGAATCATGTCGAGCAGCTCGTCGATCTGGATGTCGAGCAGGTGGAAGTCGAGGGCGACGAAGAGGTTGTTGGGTCGCGGTGACTTGTAGAGCGCGGTGAGCTGCATGGTGGCGGCCTTGCAGACGAAACCTATCTGGTCGAGGATGGCGACGCCGTCCTTGACGGTGACGGTGCCGGCGACGTCATTCAGGTCGTTGCCGAAGGCGACGCTGCGTTTGATGTGGGTGTGGGGGGTGAGGTCGACGTCGCGAGGCACGATGAAGGGGTTGGCATCCTTGGGCACGTTGTCCTCGACGCGCATGGCTTCGAGACTGTCGGCGTCGGAGCCCATGCCGCTGAAGAGGTCCATAATCTGGTCGACGTCGGCATAGTTGGAGGTGAAGTTGAGGTCGGCGCGCAGCATCTCCTTGTGGTCGAGCCACTGCTCGAGGTTGTCGACGCTGCCGTAGAGCTGGAAGTCGCTGTGGCCGAGCTTCACCTGGGCGTTGTTGATGTTGCAGGTCTTGGGATCGTACTTCAGGGCGAACTGTGACAGGCGGACGGCGTCGGGCAGTTCGGGCATGTAGAGGACGGCGCTGTGGAGGTCGATGTCGGCGACGGGGTTGAATTTGCGCAAGGGGTTCGTCTGCGTGCTGTCCATCCGCATGGAGCCGTTGAGCTTCAGCGCCTCGAGGGAGACCATCATGGAGTCGATGTTGGCCTCGGTCTCGCCGACGGCGATCTCGAAGGCGGCGGCAATCTGCTCGCGGGTTGGGTTGTTGACGCCGATGTTGATGTCGGGCTGGTCGAGCTTGCCGTTGATGCGCGGCATGTCGAAGCGCAGACCGCTGCCGGTGATATGAGCGTCGGCCAGCTTGCCACGGTGCTCCTTGGCCGGGAGCTGGAGGGCGACGTCGAGGGACGGGGCGGTGGCATGGATGCTGTCGTAGACGACGTCGAGGTCGCGCAGGCGGATGGCGCCGGAGGCCTTCATCTTCTCGAAGGCCTTGGCTTTGAGCTGGCTCATGCGGAGGTCGACCTTCAGGTCGAGGTCGGCGTTGCCGGAGGCGGCGACGGGCATGGTGTCGGGCACCATGGGCATGGCGTCCTCGAGAGGCAGGGAGCCTTTGAGGCGTGCGTCGACGCGCATGTCGCCCAGGAGGTCGTCCACCTCGCCGCTGACGCTGAGGTCGGTGCTGCGGGTGTGGGCCTTCAGGCTCTTGACGGTGGCGGTGCTGGGGGACTGCTTGGAGAGGTCGACCGCAGCCGAGAGGTCGCCGCTGATGCGGTTCACCTTGTAGGGCAGGGCCGTCGGATAGTAGAAGCGGCCGTCGGCGAGCTGCAGGGAGGCGGTCACGACGGGCTTGGTGTCGCCCAGCTTGGCGCTGATAGCGTGGGCGTCGAGGCGCACCTTGCCGTCCACGTCCATCCCCTTGGGCAGGACCTGCATGGGCAGCAGGGCCAGCAGCGGGGCCACCTGCCAGTCGCCATCGGTGGCGATATTCACGTCGTACATCAGAGAATCTATACGGCCGCCGCCTTGGACGGTGAGGGCGTATTCGTCGAGGGCGATGCGGCCCTCGCGGATGTCCACACGCTGCGAGAGGTCGTCGCGGTAGTGGAAGGGGAGCTCGGCGGTCAGCAGGTCGTGCTTCGAGGCCTGGAGACGCTCGTTGACCATGTCGTTGAACTGGCCTTTCTTGACGGAGAGCTTCAGCTTGCCGTCGAGTTCCTTCATATTGCCTTCGGCCTTGAGGGCCAGGGCGAGGTCGTCGAGGAGGGCGTTGATGCTCGTGGCGCCGGTGCTGTCCTTGGTGACGAGGGCGATGCGGTCGGAGCCGAGGTCGACGGTGGCATCCACCCTACCCTCTTTGAGAGTGCCCACGATGCCGAGGTCGAGGTTACGGACGGCGGCGTCCATGCCGTTCTGTGCGTTGGCGAAGGTGGCGCCGAGGTTCGAGACCTTGACCTTGCGCAGGTCCATCTGCGGCAGGCTGTCGAGGCTGAAGGAGTTCTTGGTGGTGTCCTCGTCGTCGCTGCTGGGGAAGATGTCGAAGTTGCTCTTGCCCTCGGCGTTGACATAGAGGCGGGCCTGGACGTCGTCGAGGAGCACCTGGTGCACCAGCACCTCTTTCTCTTTGAGGAACTTCTTCACGTCGACCCCGACGGTGAGGTTGCCGATGCGTGCCACGGTGTCGCTGGGAGCGCCGTCGACGGGGTTGACGAAGTAGACGTCGTCGACCGTGAGGCCGGCGTCGGGGAAGGTCTTGAAGAGCGTCAGGTTGACGCGGCCGAAGTGGGTGTCGCAGGTCACGTAGTTGGCGGCGAGCTTGTTGACTATCTTGGTCAGCTGGCTGGGTGTGAAGACCAGCCAGAGGGCCACGCAGAGCACCACGACCACCAGGCCCAGCAGCGAGCCCAGAGAGATGAGTGCTATCTTCCATCCTTTCTTCATCTTACTCGCCCTCCTCCGTTATTTTTTTGAGCGTGTAGGACAGACCGTAGTCGTCCTCCCAGCGCATGAGCGACGAGCTTATCTCGGTGATGGTGTAGACCTTGGGGACCGCCTGGTTGCCCTGGGCGCCGCTGAAGACATGCGTCAGCACATCCTGCTGGAGCGACCAGCGGTAGGTGAGGTTGCTCTCCTGCTCGAAGATGGAGTCGCTCTCGTCCCATGTGACGCCTGAGTAGTCGGCGTTGTAGCGCCAGTACTCCTCGGTGCCGCTCTTGACCCAGAGACCCTCCACCTGGGAGGGGCTCACGCTGATGTGGTTCTCCTTGTCGCCGCAGGCCGCCACGAGGCAGACCAGTGCGGCTAGCAAGGCCATGTATACTGTTCTTTTGTGCTTCATCCGATTCATCCAACGTCGTGATTAAACATTGAACATCCAGTTTCTATTATTCGTCGACGACCCATACGGCGGGGAGGCATCGGCCGCACTCGTCGTAGTCCATGCCGTAGCCGACGATGAATTCGTTGCCAATCTCGCGGCCGACGTAGTCGACGCGGTAGTCGCCGCGGAAGGCGCCGGGTTTGAAGAAGAGGGCGCAGAGGCGCACGCTGCGTGGGCCGAGCTTGCGGAGCTCGGCGAGGAGGTGCTGCATGGAGAGGCCGCTGTCGACGACGTCTTCCACGACGAGCACGTCTTTGCCGGCGAGGGAGTCGGGGAAGGGGAGCTGGCAGCTGACGCTGCCGGTGCTGCTCATGCCGTCGTAGGAGGCGTACTTCACGAAGCGCATCTCGACGTCGACGGTCAGTCGCCGCACGAGGTCGGTGGCGAACATGAAGGCGCCGGTGAGCACGGGGCATACCGTGAGGGTGCGGCCCTGATAGTCGCGGTTGAGCTCGGCGGCGAGCCGGTCGACCGTGGCGGCCAGCTCGGCCTCGCCGATGAACGGCACAAACTCTTTGTCCTTAATCTTCATCCACGGAAATGCTTAACAGTCATTCACTCTTCCTCCTCTTCGTCGGGGTCCATGACGACGCGGAGGCCGTAGAACTCGGTCTTGCCGGAGGGGACGTACCAGCTGCGGTCGAAGACGGCGCATGTGGGCGAGGTGCTGTAGTAGTGTCCGCCGCGCACGATGCGGCTGTCGCCCTGCTGAGGACCGCGCGGGTCGGTCTGGTCCCCGGGGCCGTAGGCGTCCATCCAGTCGGCGCACCACTCGGCCACGTTGCCGCTCATGTCGTAGAGGCCCAGCTCGTTGGGCTGGCGCCGCCCGACGGGGTAGGTGCGGCCGTGGCTGTTGACGCAGAACCAGGCGTAGTGCTCGAGCTGAGCGCGAGCGCAACCGGCGTAGGCGTGGCCGCCGCTGTGGCGTCCCCCGCGTGCCGCGTATTCCCACTCCGCCTCCGTGGGCAGTCGGAAGCGACGGCCCGTCTGCTGGCTCAGGAGCGTCACGAAGCGCTGCGCGTCGGCCCACGACACCTGCTCCACCGGCAGCGAGTCGTTGCCGGTGAACTTGGACGGGTTGTCGCCCATGACGGCTTTCCAGACGGCCTGGGTCACCTCGTAGGTGGCGATGAAGTAGCCGGAGAGGGTGACGCGGTGTTCGGGTCGCGACGACTCGTAGCTGTGGCTCACGTCGTCGGCGCCGTTGCTGCCCATGGTGAACGAGCCGCCTTCGACCCAGACCATTTCGAGGCGGGCGCCGTCGGGCAGGTCGACCACGGCCACGGAGTCCTGAGCCCGCAGAGGGCAGACGCCGAGGGCCACGGAGGCGGCCAGCGCGAGCATCGCCTTACGCACCGAATTGTCAGACTTGCTTCTCATAGTGCTGTCTGGACCAACGCTTTAGGGTTATTCCATGTGGTCGTCGCTCCACTTCTCGGGGTTGACGCGCCATGCGGCGAGACTCTCGAGGGCCTCGGGGCGGATGAAGTCGCGCTCCTTGGCGGTGGCGATGAGGGTGTCGTAGTCGGTCAGGGTCACGAGGTCGACGTTTTCCTTCTGGAAGTTGTCGGCGGCGACCTGGAGGCCGTAGGTGAAGATGGCGGCCATTCCTTTCACGACGCAACCTTTCTCGCGGAGGGCTTTGACGGCGATGAGCGAGCTCTTGCCTGTCGAGACGAGGTCTTCGATGACCACGACGGACTGACCGGCGTGGATCTCGCCCTCGATCTGGTTCGTCAGCCCGTGGCTCTTCTGCTCGGAGCGTACGTATACGAAGGGCTTGCCGAGTTCCTGGGCGACGAGAGCGCCCTGTGCTATACCACCCGTGGCCACACCGGCCACCACGTCCACGTCGCCCCACATCTCGCCGATGATCTCGGTGAAGCGCTGACGTATGAAAGTGCGAATTTCAGGATACGAGAGAGTGACCCTGTTGTCGCAATAGATGGGCGATTTGCGCCCGGATGCCCATGTGAAAGGATGCTCGTTGTTGAGCTTTACCGCTTTCACTGTCAATAAGAATTCGGCTGTCTGTGCAGCCATGTTTTGGTTAGTAATCATGCTGCAAAGATACGCCTTTTTTTTATAATGGCAAAAAAATATTATCAACAGGCCGCCAGCCATGGACGGGGGGCACATTTTTCGGGCCGGACTCCCACCGGAGGGGGTAGAGGGGCCCCGGAGAGGGGGTAGAGAGGGGGTAGAGAGGGTGCGGAGAGGGTGGCGCGAAAAATATTTTGAAGTAAGGACTTGCGGTTTGTTTTTTTTATGTATTTTTGCACATTCAATTTAAGAGACCTTTGATGACGAACAGCAACATAGACAAACTGATAGTGATTGGCGACCGGGTCCTCATAGAGCCCGCTGTGGCGACCCACAGGACAAAAGGAGGGCTGCTGCTGCCGGCCGGCTACCAGGAGAAGGAGGAGGTCCAGACGGGCTACATCCTTAAGACGGGACCGGGCTATCCGCTTCCGGGCGACGGAGACGACGACTGGAAGCCCGGGGACAGGGAGCCGCGCTACCTGCCGCTGCAGGTCAAGCCGGGCGACATGGCCCTCTTCCTGCTGAAGAACGCCGTGGAGATAAAATACGACGGAGAGAAGTACTTCGTGGTGCCGCAGAGCGGGATACTGATGGTGGAGAGGGAAGAGTTTTGAGAATTGATAATTGAGAATTGACAATTGAAAATTGGGAGGGGTAAGGTGCGCTGCAGAGAGGACTAAATAGTAGCAGAAACAAACAAACAGAGATATGACAAGCAACGAGATACGCAAGGCTTTCTTAGACTTTTTCGAAAGCAAGGGACACCACGTGGTGCCGTCGGCTCCGATGGTGGTGAAGAACGACCCGACGCTGATGTTCACCAACGCCGGCATGAACCAGTTCAAGGATATCTTCCTCGGGAACGAGCAGCGGCAGTGGCCGCGTGCCACCGACAGCCAGAAGTGCCTCCGCGTCAGCGGCAAGCACAACGACCTGGAGGAGGTTGGGCACGACACCTACCACCACACGATGTTCGAGATGCTGGGCAACTGGAGCTTCGGCGACTACTTCAAGAAGGAGGCCATAGCCTACGCCTGGGAGTTCCTGACGGAGGTGATGAAGATAGACAAGAGCTGGCTGTACGTCACCGTCTTCGGCGGCGACGAGAAGGAGGGTCTGGGCATGGACACCGAGGCCTACGACTTCTGGAAGGCCCACATCAGCGAGGACCGTATACTGCGCGGCTCGAAGAAGGACAACTTCTGGGAGATGGGCGACCAAGGGCCCTGCGGCCCCTGCTCGGAGATACACGTGGACATACGTACCCCGGAGGAGAAGGCCAAAGTGCCCGGCAAAGAGCTGGTGAACAAAGACAACCCGCAGGTGATAGAGATATGGAACCTGGTCTTCATGCAGTATAACCGCAAGGCCGACGGCAGTCTGGAGCCGCTGGCGGCCAAACACATAGACACGGGCATGGGCTTCGAGCGCCTCTGCATGGTGATGCAGGGCAAGCGGTCGAACTACGACACCGACGTCTTCCAGCCGCTGATACAGACGCTTGCCGCGAGGAGCGGCAAACGCTACGGGCAGGACGAACAGGCCGACATAGCCATGCGCGTCTGCGCCGACCACCTGAGGGCCGTGAGCTTCTCGATTGCCGACGGACAGCTGCCGTCGAATGTCAAGGCGGGCTACGTCATACGCCGCATCCTGAGGCGCGCCGTGCGCTACGGCTACACCTTCCTCGGCTTCACCGAGCCTTTCCTGAACGCCCTCGTGCCCACCCTCGTGGAGCAGATGGGACACCAGTTCCCGGAGCTGAAGAAGCAGCAGGAGCTCATACAGCGCATCATACTCGAAGAGGAGCAGGCCTTCCTGCGGACCCTCGCGGGGGGCATCAAACGCTTCGATGAATACGCCGCCAAGTGCGGCAACAAGGTGGTCGACGGCGACTTTGCCTTCGAGCTGTTCGACACCTACGGCTTCCCGGTGGACCTCACCCAGCTGCTGGCCACGGAGAAGGGCATGACGGTCGACATGGAGGGCTTCCAGCGCGGGCTGGCGGCCCAGAAGGAGCGCTCGCGCGGGGCCGCCAAGGTGGAAAACGACGACTGGCAGGAGCTCATGCCCGGTGTGGAACAGGAGTTTGTCGGATACGACGAGCTGGAGGCCGACATGCATATCACGCGCTACCGCCGGGTGAAAGCCAAGGACAAGGAGTTCTACCAGCTGGTCTTCGACCGCACCCCCTTCTACGGCGAGAGCGGCGGACAGGCTGGCGACACGGGAGTGTTGAGAGTTAAGAGTTATGAGTTAAGAGTTAAGAGTTATGAGTTAAGAGTTATCAATACCAAGAAGGAGAACGGGTTGACAGTGCACATTGTGGAGCAGCTGCCCGAGGACCTCACGGCCACCTTCCATGCCGTCGTGGACAGCGACAAGCGGAACGCCACGGCCTGCAACCACTCCGCCACCCACCTGATGCACTACGCTTTGCGACAGGTGCTGGGCGACCACGTGGAGCAGAAGGGTTCGAGTGTCGACCCGCAGCGTCTGCGCTTCGACTTCAGCCACTTTGCCAAACTCAGCCACGAGGAGATACGCGACGTAGAACGCCGTGTGAACGCGATGATACGCCAGTGCCTGCCCCTCGAGGAGCACCGCCAGATGCCCATCGACGAGGCCCGGAAGCTTGGCGCCATGGCCCTCTTCGGGGAGAAATACGGCGACAAGGTGAGGGTGGTGAAATACGGTCCGAGCGTGGAGTTCTGCGGCGGCACCCATGTGCAGAACACCGGCATGATAGGCTCGTTCCGCATAGTCAGCGAAGGAGCCATAGCCGCGGGCATGCGCCGCATCGAGGCCGTCACGGCCCAGGCGGCCACCGACTTTGCCGACCAGCAGCAGGAGCAGCTGGCTGCCATAGCCGAATGCCTGAAGGGCGGCAAAGACCCCATAGCCGCCATACAGAAGCTACAGGACGACAACGCGGCCCTGAAAGCCGAGGCGGAAGCCCTGCGCAAGGAGAAGGCGGCGGGGCTGGCCCGCGACATAGCGGCGAAGGTCGACGCGGACCCGGTGCTGGTGCAACGCATGGACACCGACGTCACGAGCCTGAAAGACGCGGTGCTGGCGCTGCGCGCCGAGCGGCCGCAGATGGCCGTGGTGCTGGGCTCGGTGAGCGACGGCAAGCCGACCCTGCTGATAGTGCTCGGCGACCAGCGGGTGGCCGGAGGCCTGAACGCAGGCCAGATGGTGCGCACGCTGGGCAAAGAGATACAGGGCGGCGGCGGCGGACAGCCCCACTTCGCCACGGCGGGCGGCAAGAACCCCGACGGCATAGACAAGGCCCTTGCCCTTGCCAAAGAGATGATAGCATAGCCACTCCCCACGGCGGCACCCGAGGCGGCGCACAGGCGCATCACTCACATGCGCCCAACGACCACGCCTACAGCATACGGCGCAGGAAATCCTTTAAGGCATTCCCTGCGCCGTGTCCATAGTACATCAAATATACATTGTCAGACAAAGAGGTCGGAGGCCATGCCGTCGGCATAGAGCATGCCGGACTCGGTGGGGCGGTAGGCGGTGCCGTCGTCGACGATCCAACCCCGCTGGATGTATGGCTGCATCTGCTGCGGGGAGGCGAGGCGGTGCGGTATGCCGCGCGCGGTGCGCAGCCCGGTCATGACGGCTTCGTTGCGGGCGTCGGCGTCGGAGAGGAGCTCTTCGCCGTACCATCCCCCACCCTCGCCGAGCGACGAGACGTAGCGGGCGACGTCGGCCACGTTCCAGCGTCGGCGGAGCCCGTCGAAGCTGTGGGCCGCGGGGCCAAAGCCGAGGTAGGGCGTGCGGTCCCAGTAGCGGCTGTTGTGCTGCGAGGCGAAGCCGGGTCGGGCGAAGTTGGACACCTCGTAGTGTTCGAAACCGGCGGACCGCAGCGTGCGGCAGAGGATGTGGTACTGGCTGACGACCACATCGTCGTCGGGCAGGGCGAGGCGTCCGGACTCCACCTGTCGGGCGAGCGCCGTGCCTTCTTCGACGGTGAGGGCGTAGGCCGAGATGTGCTTCACGGGCAGGGCGGCGGCGCGCGTCACGGCCTCGAGCCAGGCGTCGTTGCTCAGGCCGGGGATGCCGTAGATGAGGTCGACGGTGATGTTGTCGAAGCCGGCTTGGGAGAGCGTTTCGACGGCGGCAGTAGCCTGGGCGGCAGTGTGGCGACGGCCGACGAGACGGAGCAGGGAGTCGTCGAAGGACTGCACGCCGAGGCTAATGCGGTTGAAGAGACCGATTTGGCGCAGGCCGCTGACGTAGTCGGGGGTGAGGTCCTCGGGGTTGCACTCGATGGTGGCTTCGCGCACGCGGCCGAGATCGAAGACGGAGGCGAGGGTGTCGACGATGCGCCGGAGGTCGTGGAGCGGGAGGAGCGAGGGGGTGCCGCCGCCGAAGTAGACGGTCTGGACGGGGGCGTTGTGGCCGGTGCCGCGTAGATGTATCTCGCGCAGGAGCGCGTCGACGAAGCCGGCGCGGAGGCTTGCCGAGGGGGTGGAATAGAAGGCACAGTAGGTGCACTTGCGGTGGCAGAAGGGGATGTGGACGTAGAGCATGGAGGGCCTCAGTTGGCAGCCAGCAGCTGGTCGGCGGCGGCGTAGGGACTGATTTTGTTGTCGAGGATGTCCTGCCGGAGGGCGTCGATGCGCTCCTCGATGCCGGGGGTGCTGTAGAAACGGTCGCGCAGACCGCTTTCGATGGCCTCGCCCATGATGCGGAGCAGCTGCTGCTGGCGCTTGTGGTAGAAGTATCCGTTCTGCTTGGTGAAGGTGACGTACTCCATCACGGAGTTCCATAGGGCTTCGACCCCTTCCTTGGTGTAGGCGGAGCAGAGGCTCACCTTGACGGTCCAGCCGCTTTCGGGCATGGGGAAGAGGTGGAGGGCGTTGCGGAACTGAGCGGCGGCCAGCTCGCTGCGCTGCCGGTCGAGCTCGCACTTGTTGATGGCGATCATGTCGGCCATCTCCATGATGCCGCGTTTGATGCCCTGCAGCTCGTCGCCGGTGTTGGCCAGCTGGAGGAGCAGGAAGAAGTCGACCATGGAGTGGGCGGCCACTTCGCTCTGGCCCACGCCCACGGTCTCGACGATGACGACGTCGAAGCCGGCCGCCTCGCAGAGGGTGATGATTTCGCGTGTCTTGCGAGCCACGCCGCCCAGGGAGCCGGCCGAGGGGCTGGGGCGGATGAAGGCGTTGGGGTCGACGGAGAGTTCCTCCATGCGTGTTTTGTCGCCCAGAATGGATCCTTTGCTGCGCTCGCTGCTGGGGTCGATGGCGAGGACTGCGACCTTGTGGCCGTGGGCGGTGAGCATCTTGCCGAGGGCTTCGATGACGGTGCTCTTGCCGGCCCCGGGGACGCCGGTGATGCCGAGGCGGACGGACTTGCCGCTGTAGGGCATGCAACGCTCGATTATCTGCTGGGCTTGCTGCTGATGGGAGTGCAAAGAGCTCTCCACCAAGGTGATGGCGCGGCTCAGGAGGGTGCGGTCGCCGTGCAGGATGCCGCTGATGAGCTCCTCGGTCGAGGGGCCCTGCTGCCGTCGGGCGCGCATGCGTTCGAGGTAGCTGCTGTTCACTTGGTCGGGCTGTTTCACCCCTTCGGCGACGCTGAGGGCCGACTCGTATTCGAAATTGCTGTAAAGATGCTTGTCGTCCATAATATGTTAAACGGGGAGCCGTTGGCATTATTGTACGGGTGGCGCTTTTTTGTAGGGAGGGGGCAAAAAAAGAAGGTGCACTCGTGGCGACACCTTCCTTTTGATGGTAGGCTCGGACGTTATCTTTTTGCACCAATTTTTTGAAGACTTGGAGAAGATATGGGCACTACGGGAGTACATTCCAGACCCAACGAGACCAATACCGCCACTCAGCAGACAATAATTTTTCTTCGCCACTTCAAACGAAGTGGTTTTTTGTGGGAAAAACCATCTGTTTTTGGTTATAGGGGTGTAAAACATAGAAGTTATGAGTATAATAAGCATTAAAAAAACAACTAAAGTTCAGACGTTTAACATCACACATACAGAATGTTATGAAAATAAATTTTGTCAGTTCATTGAAAATGTGTATTTTTGTAACCGTAAACCAATAGTATGGTTTACCGAGAGAAAGCGCATTTTGCTTGATTCTGCGATTGGTGAACTTGGACACTTCACACAGTATAAAGTCAGAATAAGTAATGAGTTTTCACTTGGATTGTATTCGTACATCTACGGCATACACCAAGTGGAGAAATTCAGACAACCTTATCCACTTTATACGACAGGGAGTCTAAGCCCTACCAATCGGGATAGGGTAAGATGGATGGCTCCACTTTCTTCGCAAATATCAATAAACCTCCAACGAGCCTTTGGTACAAAAGTTGCGCCCGACACGAATTAGGGATGGTATAAGATGAAAACTTTTAAAACTGTTCTGATGCTTATGTGCATAGTGTCTCTAACAGCACTAACATCGTGTTCTAAAGATAGTACAGCCGATAACATCATCGGTAAATGGAAATGCACTGTGGATAACTGGAATGACAACAATAATGATATGGAACATGATTCCTTTGTTGGAAGTGTATGGGAGTTTAAAGATGGTGGTGTACTCAACATGGGAAACGACGTAGTAAACTATACTCTGAGTAACAATACCATCATCATCGCTGGTGGGATATGCAATGGCACTGTCACAAAGCTAACTAACTCAACGTTAATTCTCGACTTACAATATGCCATGTCAGTTGGTGACAATCCCTATCCAACCGACCATTTAGAATTTTCCAGACAGTAAACCTTATGGATGAGGATGTCTCATTGTTTTTTTTTGAGGCATCCTCATTTAAACGATGAAAATGATATGAAAAAACATGTATTTCTTTTGTTTGCCGCATTGATATGCGGTCAGGCGGCTTTCGCCTACAGTTTCTCCGCTGTTGCCCCTTCGGGGCAGACATTGTACTACACAATCAGCAACGGCACAGTGAGAGTTGTCCCCCCATCCAGTAGTAGTTATGGGAGTTATTATGGAAAACCCACAGGAAACCTCATTATTCCCGACAGTGTAACAAATGGTGGCACCGTCTATCCTGTTACCAGCATCGGGGATTATGCCTTTAGCGGATGTACAGGCTTGACCTCGGTGACAATTCCGAACTCCGTTACCAGCATCGAAAAATATGCCTTTAAAGAATGTACAGGCTTGACCTCGGTGACAATTCCGAACTCCGTTACCAGCATCGGGGAACGAGCCTTTATGGAATGTACAGGCTTGACCTCGGTGACAATCGGCAACTCCGTTACCAGCATCGGGAAAATTGCCTTTTATGGATGTACAGGCTTGACCTCGGTGACATTCAATGCTGACAGTTGTGTGTATCATCCTTTTTATTCTGATTTTGATTTTGAAGAATACGGTCCATTTTCGGGTTGTTCAAACATCACTAGTTTCACTTTTGGTAGTAATGTTAGAGTTATACCTTCCCATTTGTGTAAGGATTTGTCAGGCTTGACCTCGGTGACAATCCCGAACTCCGTTACCATCATCGGAAATGCTGCCTTTAACGGATGTACAGGTTTAACCTCGGTGACAATTCCGAACTCCGTTACCATCATCGGAAATGCTGCCTTTAACGGATGTACAGGTTTAACCTCGGTGACAATCGGCAACTCCGTTACCAGCATCGGGGAACGAGCCTTTAAGGGATGTACAGGCTTGACCTCGGTGACAATCCCAAATTCCGTTACCAGCATCGGGGATTATGCCTTTAACGGATGTACAGGCTTGACCTCGGTGACAATTCCGAACTCCGTTACCTATCTCTCTGGTTTTAGCTATTGTACAGGCTTGACCTCGGTGACAATCCCGAACTCCGTCACCAGCATCGGAGTAGATGCCTTTTATCAATGTACAGGCTTGACATCGGTGACAATTCCGAACTCCGTTACCAGCATCGGGGAACAAGCCTTTATGGGATGTACAGGCTTGACCTCGGTGACAATTCCGAACTCCGTTACCATCATCGGAAATGCTGCCTTTAAC
>CAMVAA010000039.1 GCA_947165345.1 uncultured Bacteroidales bacterium | reverse complement strand
CCCGCAAATCCTCCCCACACTCCGCAAATCCAACCCGTTTTCGGGGTGATTCAGATCTTCTCAGCCCGTTTTCAGGCAAAAACCGCTACAAATACCTGCAAATCAACCAAAAGACCTCAAAACCATCCCATCCTGCCCCGGGGCAGGAATCACCCCCAC
Source organism: uncultured Bacteroidales bacterium (assembly GCA_947165345.1). Taxonomy (GTDB): domain Bacteria; phylum Bacteroidota; class Bacteroidia; order Bacteroidales; family P3; genus Colimorpha. Next base: position 16,129 of record CAMVAA010000039.1, on the reverse strand, counting down.
CCTCTCTACCCCCTCTCTACCCCCTCTCTACCCCTACTCTACCCCCCCCTACCCCACCCCACCAATTAATTTTCAATTTTCAACTTTCAATTTTCAATTCTCCTCACCCCAACAGGACATCCATCGCCATCATCAAGACAAAGCCAAGGGCGAAGCCGATGGTGGAGAGGTTCGTGTGGGTGCCCTGGGCAGTTTCGGGGATAAGTTCCTCAACGACAACATACATCATAGCGCCAGCAGCGAAGGCCAGCATGTACGGCAAAGCCACGCCGAGGACCGAAGCGAGCAGGAGTATGGCCACCGAGCCAAGCGGTTCCACAACCCCGCTGAGCGAGCCTATAAGGAACGAGCGCCAACGCGAATTGCCCTCGGCATGCATGGGCATGGAGATAATGGCACCCTCTGGAACATTCTGTATTGCAATGCCTATGCTCACCGCAAGGGCGGCGCTAAGCGAAAGCCCCTGCCCCTCGCCGGCAAAGACGACGCCCACAGCCATACCCTCAGGCAGGTTGTGGATGGTGACGGCAAGGGCAAGCATGGCCGTGCGCGAAAGGCGCGACCGGGGTCCCTCGGCCTTTTGGGCGCCGAGGTGCAGGTGGGGCGTCAGCTCGTCGAGAAGCAGCAGGAACGCCACGCCGGCCAGGAACCCCACGGCGGCGGGCACAATCCGCTCCCCGGCCATTTCAATGCTCGGAATGAGCAGCGACCACACCGAGGCGGCAATCATCACGCCGCTGGCAAAACCGAGCAAGGTCTTCTGCAACCTATCCGGTATGTCGCGCCGCATGAAAAAGACGAATGCCGACCCGGCCATGGTGCCGGCCAATGGAAGCAAGATGCCTATAAGTAGTGTGATATTCATAGTATTATATCTATCGGAGCGTTACTTTTACCAATGCAAAGTTACCGTCTTTCGGCGACTCGCGCCCCTCCCCATTGATGGCTATTTGTCGTCGCCGTCGTGCCAGTACTCGACGTGCTCGATGCCCAGTTTCGCGGGATTGAACACCGGCTCGCGGCCCTCTTTCTTCTGGCGCTCGTAGTCGCGCAGCGCACGCAACGCCTTGGGTGACAGCAGTATGATAGCCACAATATTTATCCACGCCATAGCCCCCACGCCAATATCGCCCAGCGTCCACGCCAGACCGCTCCCGGCCAGCGAGCCCGCAAATACGGACCCGATGGTGCCGATGCGCAGCATCCACACCACGACCTTCTCGCTCCGGTCGTCGCCGAAACGCATGTCCGAACGTTCCAACTGGTCTATCCGCTCGGGGTGCCGCCTGAAGACACGCCGGCGCCAGCGGTTGAAAAGGTACACGAGGTTGGTCTCCGCATAGTAGTAGTAGGCCATGATGGAGGTGAAGGCGAAGAAGAAGAGCGCCAGCGAGATAACCATGTCGCCGGCCCGCATCCCGACCACCGTGCCTATGGCGTTCGTGGTGTAGAACACGCCTGGTTCTCCCTCGGGAGCCGCCGGGTTCTGCTGCAGGTAGGTCACCACCGGTCCCGCGGCAGTCTGCTGCACGCTGTCTATTATATTATATGTACGGCAGGCAAGAATCATGATGGCCGTGGCGGTGCAGACCAGCAGGGTGTCGATGTACACCGAGAAGGCCTGGACCAACCCCTGCTTGACGGGGTGGTTCACCTTGGCCGCCGCCGCCACTATGGCCCCGGTCCCCTGACCGGCCTCGTTGCTGTACACTCCGCGTTTCACACCCCACGCCACCGTGCTGCCTATCAGGGCCCCGCCCACTTCGTTCATCCCCACCGCACCACGCAGCATCTGCATCAGCACCTCGGGCACCATCTGCCAGTTGACGACCAGCACCACCAGCGCCAGCAGTATATAGACCAGCGCCATGACCGGCGCCACCACCTGTGCCACCCCGGCTATGCGCTTCACACCGCCAATGATTACCAAGGCTATCAGCGCCGCCACCCCGAGACCCACCGTCCATACCGGCACGTCGAAGGTGCGCGCAAAGCTGATGGCAATGCTGTTGCTGTGTATAGGCGGCAGCAGCACTCCGCACGCCACCGCCGCTAGCACCGCGAACAGGGCCCCGAAGAGGGGCGCCCGCAGTCCCGTCTCGATGTAGTAGGACGGGCCGCCTCGGAACTGGCCGTTGTGGTTCTCTTTGTATATCTGTGCCAGCGTGGCCTCCACAAAGGCGGTGCCGGCGCCGAAAAAGGCTATCAACCACATCCACACTATCGCCCCCGGTCCGCCGAAGCCGATGGCCGTGGCCACACCCACTATGTTGCCCGTACCCACCCTGCCCGAGAGGGCCATGGCGAAGGCCTGGAACGACGAGATGCCGACCTTCTTCGCCGCCTTCACTCCCCTTGCGGGGCGCTGCGCGGGCGCCTCCGCGTCCTGCTGTCGCCGTTTCTTCTCCGAGCCTATGAGCAGCCTGAACATCTCGCCGAAGCGGCGCACCTGCACGAAGCGCGTCCGGAACGAGAAATACAGTCCCGTCACCAGACAGAGCCCCACCAGCGCCGGGCTCCACACCCATCCGTTGAGCGTCTCCGCCGCACTCGTAATCCAATCGCCTGTCGGTTCCATAACATAGTGTTTATCTGTTGTTTTCTAAACCTCAGGGTCGCGCAGCCACCGCCTCACCTCGTCGGGTATCACCTCCGACCGCGAGGTGCTGCGCCGGTAGCCGGCCATGACGGTGCGGCACTCCACGCACGCCTCCCCCGTGTCCACGTTCACGATGCGCTGCACCATGGTGAGGCTTTTGTTTCCCATCTTCTCGATGGCGGTCTCCACCTGTATGGTGTCGTGGTAGCGTATCTGCTGCCTGAAGTCCACATCGTAGTGGGCTATCACCACCGTGAAGTCGCCCTTCGTGGGCGGTAGGCCGTGGGCCGAGAAGAAGGCGTCCTTGCCCAGGTCCAGGTATTCCATGATGACGGCATTGTTGACATGCCCCATCTGGTCCACATCGTTGAATCGTATCTGTATTGGTGTCGTGTGCATGTTGCAGTTGTTTGGATGTAGTGTCTATTTCTTGAGCGAGAAGAAGAATTCCAGCCCGCCCTCGGGGCGGTTCTTGGCGTAAATCTCGCCGCCGTGGAACAGGACGGCGTGCTTCACTATGCTGAGTCCCAGCCCCGTGCCACCGTCGGCTCGCGAGCGGCCCTCCCCGATGCGCACAAAGCGGTCGAACAGCCGCGTCAGGTACTCGTCCGGCACCCCGCGCCCGGTATCATAATAATGTATAAAGTAATGTGTCGCCGTCGTAGGGCTGTGGGAGACCCCCTTGGCCGGCTCGTAGGTCTCGAGGGTGATGGTGCTGCCGTGACCGGCATACGCGATGCTGTTCTCCACCAGATTGCGGAATATGCAGTATAGCAGTTCGCGGTTGCCCACCAAGGGCATGTGCGGCAGGTTGTCCCGCACGGCTATGCCGGCGGCGGCAGCCTTGTCCTCCAGGTCGCCGACGGCCTCCGCGGCCACCCCGGCGGCATCCACATCCGTGCGCGGAAACAGGTCCGAACTCTCTTCTATCTTGTTGATTATCGACACGTCCTGTATGAGGTCCGAGAGGCGCAGCGTCTGGCTGTAGCAGCGCTCTATGTAGTGCCGCCGCCGCTCGTCGTCTATGGGCTTGTCGGAGAGCAGTATCTCGAGGTACCCGCGTATGGAGCTGACCGGCGTCTTCAGCTCGTGCGATATGTTGGACGTCATCTCCTGCTTTATCTGGCGGTTGCGCTGCTCCGTGGCGTCGGCCTTGCGACGAAGCCGGTTGGCCTCGTCGGCCAGCTGGCGCAGTCGCCGGTTCTTCCGCATCAAGCGTGCCATCTGCAGCAGCACCACCGCCACCGCTGCCACCGCAACCCATAGTGCCCAGTCAGACCAGTCCATATCCGAATCCCGTTTTGTTGACTATTCTGTTTCCGTCGGAGCCCATCTTCTTGCGCAGGCGGGCTATATGCACGTCCACGGTGCGCTCGTTCACGTACGAGTCGTCGGGCCACACCGCGGCGAGTATCTCCTCGCGGCTGAAGTAGCGCCCCGGGTGCTGCTGCAGCAGTTGCAGTATGAGGTGCTCCCTCTTGGTCAGCCCCGCCGCCCCCGACGCTATCGCCGGCACGCTGCGCCGCAGCACCGCGCGCACACGCGCCAGCACGGTGTCAAACGAGAAAGGCTTGGTGATGTAGTCGTCGGCCCCGACCTCGAAGCCGCGCATCTGGTCGTCGTGGGCGTCGCGAGCCGTGAGGAACACCACGGGCGTGTTGTCGCCACCAGCCCGCAGCCGCGACGCCATGTCGTAGCCGGACAGGCCCGACATCATCACGTCGAGCAGCATCAGGTCGTAGTGCCGACCCTCGCCGATGAGCTCCATCGCCCGCTCCGCGCTGGGAGCGGTGTCGACGCCGTAGCCCTCGGCCTCGAAGTTGAAACGAAGTATCTCGCAGAGGTCCTCCTCGTCGTCCACTATCAGTAAACGTATCATTGTCGCTCCTTTGTTGTCTGTTCCCAGCTGTCTGCCGCCGGTCTCTGTAAAAACGGCAACCAGCCTATATTATTGTATGGCTTGGCGTAAGGACAAAAAAAAGAGTCCCACACATGTGAGACTCTCTCGTTTGTGGCATCGACTGGATTTGAACCAGTGACGCAAGGATTTTCAGTCCTTCGCTCTACCAACTGAGCTACGACGCCATCGAAATTCACTCTCGAATTCGGATGCAAAAGTACAAACTTTTCCTAAACCGGCCAAATTTTTTTTCACTATTTTTCCTGACCCGCGTCTGTCGTTTCTGATTTTGAGGCTTTTGCCTGTATGAAAATTTGGTCCACAGCGAACCACACCACGCCGATAGTGATGGCCGAATCGGCCACATTGAAGATGGCGTTGAAGAATTCAAAGTGCTGTCCACCCACAAACGGCAGCCATTGTGGCCAAGTCAGCTCGAACAGAGGGAAGTAGAACATGTCGACCACCCTGCCGAGCATCAGCGGCGCATAGCCCCCCTCTGGCGGGAAGAGGGTGGCGACCTGGAAGTAGCTCTCGTTGAAGATGATGCCATAGAAGAGGCTGTCAATCACGTTGCCCAGGGCTCCGGCTATGATGAGCGAGGTGTACACGACCACCGGGGTGCGTGCCCCCTTCTTTATCATCCTGTTCAGGAACCACACGAGGGCCGCCGACGCCACGATGCGGAATGTCGTAAGCACTATCTTGCCCACGTCGCCGCCCATGGACATGCCGAAGGCGAAGCCGTTGTTCTCCGTGAAGTGAATCCGGAACCAGCTCCCTATGACGTTGAACTCCTCGCCGATCTGCATATTGGTCTTGACAAGGATTTTCACAACCTGGTCCACAATCAAAATGGCGACGGTCAACAAGAGCGCCAGCCGGGTTTGTTTTGTCTTATTCATTTGTTTCTCGCAGTTTTATCTGTTCCAGCAGTTCGTCGTACCAGTCCTGTCCAAAGCGTCTCACGAGGGGCTCGCGCAGTGCCACGTAGAGGGGTTCTCCGTGGCCGCGGGCGGCGCGGCAGATGTCCCACTGGTGGTAGTTCACGGCCGTGAACTCGCCGTAGTCCTCGACGCGTATCGGGTAGAGGTGGCAGGAGACGGGCTTGTAGAGGTGTTGCAGGGCGCACAGGGCCGTGCCCTTGGCGTCGAAGGTGGCGTAGGCGCAGGCTCCGCCGTCAACGAGAGGGGTGCCGAGGTCACCCTGGGCGTCGTGCACAGCCACGCCTTGTTCCTCTACGGCACGGCGTCCTTCGGGGGTGAGCAGCGGCAGGGCATCGGGCAGCACCCGTTGCAACTCGGCCACCTCGCTGTCCAGCAGCGGGGCCCCGCTGTCGCCGTCGACACAGCAGGCGCCGCGGCAGCTGCCCAGCGGACAGCCGAAGCGCTGGTCGGCCACATCGTCGCTCACTATGCTGTTTTTCACTATTATCATTGCAGTGTCTCTATTATCTTGTCGGCCAGCACGGCGGCCAGCTTGTATTTCGATTCTACGGTCCAGCCGGCCACGTGCGGGGTGAGCACGGTGCGGGGCGACTGCATCAGTCGGCGCAGCGCCTCGGGCACGTCGCCCAGCGTGTCGGCGGCCATGTTCTCGTATTCCAGCACGTCGAGTGCAGCACCGCGCACGCGGCCGCTGTCGAGGGCGTCGGCCAGGGCTTCGGTGTCTACCACGGCTCCGCGCGAGGTGTTGACCACGAAGCAGGGCTTGGCCATGCCCCTCAGGAAGCTGGCCGAGAGGTAGTGGCGGGTCTCGTCGGTCAGCGGCACGTGGAACGAGACCACGTCGGCTTCGGCCTGCAGCTGCTCCAGCGTGGTGGCTGTGAGGTTGTTGAAGTCCTTTATGTCGTCGAGGTCTTTGTATTTGTCGTAGACCACTATGCGGCAGCCGAAGCCCTGAAGGCGACGCGCGAAGGCCTGGCCCATGTTGCCAAAACCGATTATGCCCACCGTGAGGCTGCCGAGTTCCAGGCCTCGGTTGGCCTCCCGCTGCCACAGGCCTCGGCGCACCTCGGCGTCGGCGCGCGCTATGTTGTCGAGCAGGGCCAGCAGCAGGGCCACCGTGTGTTCGCCCACGGCGTCGCGGTTGCCCTCCGGGCTGTTCAGGCAGCGTATGCCGTGGCGCTCGGCGTAGTCCACGTCGATGGTCTCCATGCCGGCCCCCACGCGCCCTATGCAGCGCAGCGACGGCACGCGGTCGATGAAGGCACGGTCGATGGGCACCTTGCTGCGTACCACCAGGCCGTCGCATCCCTGTGCGGCGCGGATGAGGGCGTCGCGGTCAAGGTCGGGCTGGACGCTGACGGTGAAGCCGGCGTCGTGGAGGCGCTGCTCCAAGACGGGGTGGGTATGGTCGGAGATGAGGATTTTCATGAGGGGTATGTGGGTTAGTGGTCTGCAGTCAGGGGTTCGTGGTCCAGGCTCACGGTTGTCAGCGATCGGACGGCGAAAATGCCTATTCCACCGCTGATGTTGCCGTGGATCTGTACGGGTTCTCTGAAGAGGGAGAGGAGGGCGTCGTCGTCATAGGCGTCGACGGTGTTGAGGTAGAGGAAGGCGTCGCGCGAGAGGGCGGAGACTTCGAGGTGGTACTGGCAACTGTCCGTCTGGGTCCAATAGTGCGAGCCGTCGCCGATGTGGGGGTCGTCGTAGCTGTAGTCGTAGCCGTAGTTGTAGCGCTGCAGGGCGAGGGTGATGCTGTGGTTGAGACCGCTGATGTTGGCGTCGGAGAAGAGCAGCTCGTCGCCCCAGTAGGTGGAGGCGGCTTCGGGGTCCTCGGGGTCCATGTCCTCCAGGCCGCCGCCGGCAACGAGGGTGTAGTCGGTGCAGGAGAAGTCGACGTAGTAGTCGCGGACGACGGTGTCGCGGGCGGTGATGCTGTCGTAGTTCTCAGCCAGGTGCTCGGCGTAGTATATGGTCTGGTGGCAGCGTACGCGGACGGCGTAGTAGACGGCGGTGGTGGCGTCGTCAAGGAGGGAGAAGGTGAGGCGTCGCTCGTCGGCGTTGTCGCTCTGCTCTTCGAGCCGCACGTCGGCGACGACAGGCCGGCCGGGCACTTCGGCTACAGCCGACAGGGGCTGGCGGCCGGCGACGGAAACGGTAAGGCTCAGCCGGTCGCCGGGCTGGGGACTGTAGGCAAACTGGTAGTTGCCGTGGTCGTTCTCTGTGGCCGTGATGGGGGCAGCGCCGTTGCAGCTGAGGGTGACGCTGGCACCCGTGATCTCCTCGAAGCGGTTGCCGCCGTAGGGTATGTAGTATGTGCTGAAGGTAGGACGACTATAGGTGAGGCGCACCTGGAGGGGGCTGTCCGTTTGGCTCAGGGAACGGACGACCACTTCAGGGGTGCGGTCTTCGATGTCTATGTCTATCTGCTTCTCACAGCCGGCGGCAAGGGCGGCAGCGAGGCAGAGCACGATATATCGCAATGTTCTTTCCATGGGTTCAGAATTTGTAGATGTATGAGACGGACGGGAGTATGGGGAAGAGCGACCGCTGCATGAGCACGGTGGAGTAGGTGGTTCCGCCGCCCTCGGTGCGCTCCACGGTCCTGGGGTAGACAAGGAAGGGGTTCTGACGGTTGTACAGGTTGTAGACACTGATGTTCCAGGTGCGGGTGCCGTGTTTCAGCCGTTTGTGGAAGTTGACGCTGACGTCCATGCGGTGGTAGGAGGGCATGCGGAAGTTGTTACGGGACTCGACGTACCCGAGGCTGCCGCCGGACCACCACACGTTGCTGCGTTCGTCTTCTATTCTGTGCATGGCGAGGGTGGCGGTGTTGCCCGTGGAGTAGACCCACGTGAGGCCGGCGTCGAAGCGGTCGTTGGGTTTGTACTGCAGGGTGATGCTGATGTCGTGTATGCGGTCGTATTTGGCGGGGAAGGGGCGTCCGTCGTTCAGCTCCTCGCCGGGGGTGTCGAACTGGCGCATGGTGCGGCTCCACGTGTAGCCCAGCCAGCCGGTGATCTGGCCCACGCTTTTCTGTGCCAGGAGTTCAAGCCCATAGGCCCATCCGCGACCCACACAGACCATGTCCTGCCAGCCGACGCTCGAGCCGAGGAAGGTGCTTCCCGGCTTGTATTCCAGCAGGTTGTTCATCCACTTGTAGTAGCCCTCGACGCTGATGTCGACAATGTTTTTCAGGTTGTAGAACACGCCCGCGGCCACTTGGTGGCTGGTCATCGGCACTATGCGTGCCGTCACGGGCACCCAGAGGTCGGTCGGCAGACTGACGTTGCTGGTGCTGAGCAGGTGCATGTATTGTGTCATGTAGCTGTAACCTGCCTTGACCGAGAGGTCGTCGGTGAACAGGAAGCGCGCGCTGAGACGGGGCTGGACGGAGGGGTAGAAGCGCCCCTCCACGGTGAAGCCGCTCAGCACAAGGCCGGCGTTGACCTTCAGGGCTTCGGTAACGCTCCAGTCATCGCCGCCATAGAGGCTGAATTCCTGTGCGTCAATGGTAGCCTCGCCGAAGGTGGTGTCCACGGGGGTCACGTTGTCGTTCCTCATGTATGCACCCTGGACCTGTGGCGTGAAGTGGTGGTTGGTCAGCAGCGCACCGAATTTCACGGCATGTTCGGGCGACGGGGCGTAGTCGAAGTCGGCCCTGAGGCTGAAGTCGCGTATGCCGGACCGCATGTCCATCTTCACCTCGTTGTCGTGCCATTCGCCCATGGACATGTACTCGTTGGTCACGCCCAATTCGAGGAGCTGGCGGTAGCGGGTCACAGAGCCCGTGATGTTCATGAAGAGCTGGGGAGTGAGCTCATAGTTCCAGCGCAGGGCGGCAGCCAGGTTGCCCCAGTTGTAGCCGAGCCTTATCTTGGTCCGATCCAGAGGGTCGTTTTCTTCGGTGACACCCATGTGCGCCGCGTCGTCGCCGCTGTACCAGGTGGCATAGAGGCGCGAGCGGTCGTTGAAGCGGTGCGTCACCTTGCCGTTGAGGTCGTAGAAATAGTATCCGGCCGAGAGGTTGCCGCCATCCACGCTCGACGAGGCGGCCATGAACAGTGGCATCAGCAGCAGGTCGCCGTAGGTGCGGCGCAGCGAGAGGCTGAGGGTGGTCCGTTCCTTCACTATTGGACCTTCCACGCTGACCTTGGCGGCCATGATGCCCACCGAGGCGCCTCCGTGCCACTCTTTGTCGTTGCCGTTGTTGGTCGTGATGTCCAGCACGCTCGATATGCGGCCCGAGAACTGGCACGGAAACGAGCCTTTGTAGAGGGTCACGTTCTTGATGGCGTCGCTGTTGAATGCCGAGAAGAAGCCTACAAGGTGGTTGACGTTGTAGAGCGGGACGCCGTCCAGCAGGAAGAGGTTCTGGTCGGGTCCGCCGCCGCGCACATAAATGCCGCTCATACCTTCGGTGCCGCTCTGCACGCCGGGCAGGAGTTGTATGGCTTTCAGCACATCGGTCTCGCCGAAGATGACGGGCACGAGTTTAATCTGCTCCACGGGCACCTCCACGGCGCTCATCTGGCTCATCTTGGCGCTGCCCACGCGGTCGGCCGTGACGGTCACCTCGTCCAGCTCCACCGACGGCTGCAGACGTACGTTCAGCTGCCGGTTGCCGGCGAGGCTCAGGCGGTGCGTCTGGCTGGCATATCCTATATAGCTCACCCTCAGCTCGGCACTGTCGCCGCGCAGCGTGAGCGTGAAGCGGCCGTGGGCGTTGCTCACCGTTCCCTTGCCCGACTCGACGTCGAGTATCGTGGCCCCGATGAGGGTCTCGCCGGTCAGCGAGTCGCTCACGGTGCCACTCACCGTCTGCGCCCTCAGGCCACTGACGAGGAGCATCACCGCCAACGCCGCCATCCAGTATTTCATCCACTGCTTCATAAACTTAACACTTACCTCTTACCACTAATTCTTTATCGCCTCCTCTTCGTCGTCATAGTCGCGCTGCGCCGCCGTGAGGCGGGGCTTGCGGTCGGTATTCTTGCGCTCGGCGGCCACCTCGCCGGCCACTATGCCCGTCGGCACCGCTATGATGGAGTAGCCGAGCAGCATCACCAGCACCGAGAGGAAACGCCCGCCCGCCGTGACCGGCGCTATGTCGCCGTAGCCCACCGTGGTGATGGTCACCACAGCCCAGTAGACGCCGGACAGGATATTGTTGAAAGCCGGGTTCTTCTCCGACTCGAAACTGTACATCAGCGTGCCCAGTATGACCGCCGCCACCAGCACGAAGAGCATGAACACCAGTATCTTTATCCAGCTGTTGCGCAGGGCGGCCAGCAGGTGGAAGACCTCGCTCTGGAAGCGGTTGAGCTTGAAGATGCGGAATATCCTCATCACCCTCAGCAGTCGCAGCACCGTAAGGGCCTGGGTGGCCGGGAAGAAGAGGCTCAGGTAGGCAGGGAAGATGCTTATGAAGTCTATCACCCCCCAGAACGAGAAGACGTACTTCGCAGGGTGCTTCAGGCAGTAGATACGCAGGTAGTACTCGAAGGTGAAGAAGATGGTGAACGCCCACTCCAGCACCTTGAAGACGATGTACGACAGCGAGAGGTGCGCCCCGCTGGTCATGGTACTCGTGGTCCCCGTCAGGCTGTCCAGTATGAGCAGCAGTATGTTGGCCACGATGAGTATCAGCAGCCACACGTCGAACTTGCGCCCCGCCGGCGTGTCGCTCTTGAAGATTATCTCGAATATCTCCTGCTTCTTTATGCCGCGGTATTTCTTCGGCAACAGCCACTCGAAGAGTATCTTGTGCATCACCCTTCCCATCCAGGCCGCCACGCTGCGGGCTATCCCCCGCCAGTCCACCTCGCTCACCCACCGCGCCACGCGCCAGAACGCATCGACTATTTTGTCAAAAGGTTTCATCCTGTCTTTTTCTGTTTCTTGCTTGTTTCCTTTCCGGTCCCCGCTCCTCAGCCTTCTCTCTCTGTCTCGTAGTAGAGCCTGTTCTCGCACTCCGTCTTGAGGAAGTCGCGCGCCGTCTGCACCACCGCCTCGGGCGTGGCGCGGCGGTACTCGTCGGGCTCGCCGTTCACCAAGTCCGTGTCGCCGAGCCATGTATAGTAGCACAGCCCCAAGGCCCGGTCGGCGGCCTTGTACTGGCTGTATACGAAGGTGTTCTCGTACTTGTTCACCACCTTCTGCAGCTCCTCGGCATCTATGCCCTCCTTCAGGCTGTATGCCTCGCGGATCAGGGCCTCCATGCCCTCCTCCGTGCTGTGCCCGGGAGCCATCTTGCCGCTGAGGACTATCAGTCCGGCATCGGCATCGCCCGTGATACATGCGTCCGCCTCGGTCATCAGGCCCTCCCCGCGCACCAGGTGGCTGTACAGGCGACTGCTCGTCCCGTTGCCCAGCAGGTCGCTCAACAGGTCGCACCAGCGGAACCGCGGGTCCGCGTGGTCGCACATGGGCCACGCCACATACACCACCGGCGCAGGCACCCCACGTCGCAGCCGCAGCTCGCGCGCCTCCGTCTGCAACGGCTCTTGCGGCAACCTGACGCACGTCGGCTCTCCGCCACCAGCCACTCCTCCGAAGGCCGCCACGGCCATCCGCAGCTGCTCCTCGTGCTTCAAGGGGGCCGCTATGGCCAGTATGGCGTTCTCGGGACGGTACCACCGCCGGTGGAACTCGCGCACGTCGCCCAGCGTGGCCTCGGAGACGTGCCGTATGTCGGCCCCTATGGTGGCCCACCTGTAGGGGTGCACCTTGTAGCACAGCGGCCGCAGATACAGCCACACATCCCCGTAGGGCTGGTTCATATAGCGCTGATTGTACTCCTCGGTCACCACATGCTGCTGCACCTCGAGGGCCCTCTGCGAAATGTCCAGGTGGGCCATGCGGTCCGCCTCCAGCTCCAGGGCCGTAGCCAGCCCCCCGGCGGGCAGCGTGATGTAATAGTTCGTGTAGTCGCAGTTGGTGAAGGCGTTGCTCTCGCCGCCCAGGCTGCTCACCACGCGGTCGAAGTCGGGCACCCGCGGCGTGCCGCCGAACATCAGGTGTTCGAAGAGGTGGGCGAACCCCGTCCGCTGCGCCTCCTCGTTGCGCGACCCCACTCCATAGAGTATGTTCGTCGTCGCAAGCGGCGTGTCCCAGGCCTCGTGCGTGAGCACCGTCAACCCATTGTCCAATATATGTTTCGCATATTCTATCATCGGCGAAATAAAATGCAAATATACGAACAAATTGCGAACCGGCGGCAAAAAACTTCACCCTCCCCACACCCCCACACCCTCTCTACCCCCTCTCTGGGTCCTCTCTACCCCCTCTCTGGGTCCTCTCTACCCCCTCTCTACCCCCTCTCTACCCCCTCTACCCCCCTTTTTTCCTCTCAATTTTCAATTATCAATTATCAACTTTCAATTTCCAACTCCCCCCAAAAATTTCAATTTTCAACTTTCAATTTTCATTTTTCAATTTTCCCCCCCCATTAACCCCAAAAACAAAAAAAGAGTCAGGGCCACAGCCCTGACTCAAAACTGACAATCTCCCCTCACTACTTCACCACCACCACGCGCCGGGCCGGATACTGACCCACGCGCACCAGGTAGGTCCCCGTGGCGGGCACTTCGAAGCGCACTGCCCCGAAGTCGTCGCGACGCACTGCCAGCCGGCGCCCCACGGCGTCGTACAGCACCACGTCAGCCCCCTGCGCCCCCTCGACAACTATCTGGTTGTCCTTGCTGTAAAGCTTCACGGCGGCATCCGTCTCCACACCGTCCACTCCCACATACACCGTGTCGTACACATACACCGTGTCCGTATTGCTCACATACACCGTATCCGTGTTGTACAGGTACACCGTGTCCGTGCTGCTCAGGTACACCGTGTCGTGCACCTCCACCGTGACCAGGTTGGCCGTGGTGAACACACCGATGATATTCATATCGCCGTTCACACTCACCTGCAGCGGATTGCTCTGGCTCACAATGTTCGTCTCGCTGCCTTCCGCCCAGCCCACAAAGGTCACTCCGCCCTGCGGCATGGCATACACCTCCAACTCGGTGCCCGCGGGCACCGAGCCGGACGTACCCTCAAAGTCACCAAACACCGTGCCCAGCGTCGCATCGTTCGAGCTGATGCTGACATTGTAGTTCTCCACCGTCTCGCCCGCGCCGTAGTTGAACACCAACTCATGGTCGCCCTCGCCGGTGACTGTGACCACATATATATTGTAGCCTTCCTGCTCCATACTCATCATAATCTGCAGAACATAGCCATTCCCGTATGTAACATACACATTCTCTGCCACATAGTCATAACTCTCGTTGCTGATGTCTATCTCCTGGCCATCCAGGTAGATGCTCTCCACCGTGATGGCGTCCGCTGCCGGCGCCGCTTCGCCCAGCACCTCCACAAAATCGCTGTAGTGGTCGGGCGAGAAACTGACAGCCTCTAACACCATACCGTCGGTTTCGTCAACGCTGTACGTCGTTGTCCCCACACCCGTTATCGACTCGCCGTTTTCCGGATCCGACTGGAGGGAATAGTACAGATACCCGTTACGGTTCTTCGTGACCGTGAAGGTGCGCATCACACCCGTCGTGCTGAAGCTCACCTCCTCCGAGGTCGACCAGTTGCCATTGTCGCACTTGGAACGTATATATATATTGTTGTATGCGGTGGACATCGTAAGATTCCTGAAGGTGTGGCTCACTGTGGTAGCGGCGCTCAGCACCGTGGCCACCACTTCGCCGTTGACCACTATGTCGTACTCGCCCGCGCTCCCCTCCGGAGCCAGCCAGTACAGCGTGGCACTGCTGCTGTCCACATCCGACACCCACCAGCTGCTCACCGCCGCGCACGGCTCCTCGTAGCCCGCGCACGGCCCGAACACAAAGCGTATACTGTCCACCAAGCCGTAGGGGGCATAATAGCGATACCATATTTCACCATCCCCCATGTCGTGTGCCACGAGTATGGTATCACTGCTGCCGTCTAATGCTATGCTCTCGCCGTTCACATAGATGGCCTCCAGCCTCCCGAGTGTCACATCTATGCCATTCGCATTGGCCCTGTCGAGACTCCAGGTTGTGGCCGCTAACGCCTTGACCTGACCCACATAGCCGTTGTACATATACGTACCCTCTCCCAGTGCCTGCCCGTCCTCGCGTGAATACAGATCTCCGCCATTGGTGCTCACCGTCATCGTGGCCGCAGCCCCAAGCGTGCTGAAGCTGTAGTCGACCGTGTCGGCCTCACCGTTGTAGCAGTGACTCACTATCGAAATGGCATACTCCGTGCCGGCTGTGAGCCCGACGAAATTCACCGACGTCTCCGTCGTCTCCATAAAAGCTGCGCCCTGCATCAGCACCGTATAGCTCTCTGCCGACGGCGACGCCATCCACATCACCGTGGCCCCATCCTGCGTCAGGTTGGTCACCGTGGGCATGCTCACCGGCTCGCACACCGTCGTGTCCTCGTAGGGGCCGAACACAAACTCTATCCTGTGCTTCACGCTGTCCTGTGTATAGAGGTAGTTGTAGAAAGTGTAGCCCTCGGCGGTCTCGTTGAGGACCGTCAGCCCGGGAATCGAATTGTAGCTCAAGTCCACCTCCTCCCCGTCTATGTAGAAGTGCCTCAGCCGCTGCGCACTGTCGGGAGCCTGACCTGCATACCCGCTCCCCGGCATGAAGGTGCCCATCAGCAAGAGCATCTGCTCACCGTCCGCCAGCGTATAGTAGTTCGTATTGGCGATATGATACTGCATACCCTGATTGGCGTCATAGCGGCGCGCATAGCCGTTGCCGCGGTTGACCACCACCAGCGTCGCGTCCGCCGTGTCGGCCTCCGTGATAGTATACGGCAGGAAACTGGCCGTGAAGACAACATCGCTGTCGTAGGTGCTGCAAATGACGTATGCGCGCCAACCGTAGTCGTCCCAGTGGTCGTCCGAACCGTTGAACTCATACGGCTGACCGTTCACCAGCACCTCGTCCACATAGTGGGCTCCCTCGCCGAGTACAACACTCTGCTGGCGTATGGGGTTGATGTCGTCAAATTCCGCACAGAGGGTCTGGGTCCTCGCTATGGTAATCGTCGTGGTCCCCTGACGCGCAAGGCCCTGTCTCACAACATTGCTTCCCTCCCTTACACTGTAGTAGATGTATCCGCCCTGCGGATTCTCGAACGTGACGTTGATATCCCCCTCCTCTATCCACTGTGCCGCTGCCGTGAGCGCAAACACCATCATCGACAGCATAAATAATACTTTTTTCATCATAATCGTATTGTTATGTTTATTAATAATTATCTGTATATCACCCACATTCCACCCCTCACCCCCACAAAACCACCCCCCCGCATCCAACTGCAAATATACCCTTTTTTTTCCAAACCACCAAAAAAAGCCCCCCCCACAAACCCCATTACCCCCACAACCCCCCTCCCCCCCCCCTTTCACCTTTCACCTCTCACCTTTCACCTCTCACCTCCCTCCCCGTACATCCGGCTTAACTACTTAACTACTGCCTACTGTCTACCAAACTCTTAACTCATAACTCTTAACTCATAACTCTTAACTCCAAACTCTTAACTCCAAACTCTTAACTCATAACTCCTAACTCTTAACTAAAAAATCCCCCCCCCCCCGCCCCTCCCCCCCCCACCCCCACCCCTCACCACCACAAACACTAACCCAAAAAACCACCATCCCCCCCAACCCCC
>CAMVAA010000038.1 GCA_947165345.1 uncultured Bacteroidales bacterium | reverse complement strand
TGCCCGGCGTCGAAGGTCTCATCCACGTCAGCGAGATGAGCTGGAGCCAGCACCTCCGCTCCGCACAGGACTTCCTCAAGGTCGGCGACGAGGTCGAAGCCGTCATCCTCAACCTCGACCGCGAAAACCGCAAGATGAGCCTCGGCATACGCCAGCTCATGCCCGACCCCTGGCTCAGCATCGCCGAGCGCTACCCCGTCGGAAGCAAACACACCGCCACCGTCCGCAACTTCACCAACTTCGGCATCTTCGTCGAGCTTGAAGAAGGCGTCGATGGCCTCATCCACATCAGCGACCTCAGCTGGAGCAAGAAAATCAAACACCCCGCCGAGTTCACCAAGATCGGCGAGAAGATCGACGTGGTCGTCCTCGAAGTCGACGCCGAAAACCGTCGCCTCAGCCTCGGACACAAGCAGCTCGAGGAGAACCCCTGGGACGTCTACGAGAGCCTCTTCACCATCGGCTCGGTCCACCAGGGCAAAATCGTCAACATGAACGACAAGGGCGCCACCGTCATGCTCCCCTACGACGTCGAGGCTTTCGCCCCGATGCGCCACCTCGACAAGGAAGACAAGAGCAAAGCCCGCCAGGGTGAGACTCTCGACTTCAAGGTCATCGAGTTCAACAAGGACAGCAAACGCATCGTCGTCTCCCACACCCGCACCTTCCAGGAAGGCAAGGACGACAGCCGCGAAGGCAGCGAAAACCGCGAGCGCGCCACCAAGAAGACCGTCAAGCAGATCAACGACAACTTGGAGAAGACCACCCTTGGCGACCTCGACATCTTCCAGAAACTGAAAGAAGACAAATAAAGGAAGACCCTCGCCGGACACTCGCCCGGCAAACCAAGTGGCGACACACACGTGTCGCCACTTTTTTTTCTCTCTGGCACGCAATAATATCCCCCGCCCGACGTTACACAGGAAAACAAAACGCAACATGAAACACCATGCACTCCCGTACATAGCGGCCGCCGTACTGCTGACAGCCGGCATCCTCGCAACATCCGCCTGCAACAAAGAAGACGAACCGAGCGAGCACCACTACACCGAGTACGACGACTCCACCGGACTCGCCATCACCGACAGCATCACGGTCATATTCGGCGACCAGGAGTGGAAGACCCTCACCTACACCGTATCGTACGAAGAACAGGAAATGTCGAGCTACCGCTGGGCCGTCATCAACGCACACAAGCCCGGACGCAACTACCCAGCCTTCAAACTCCACCTCTTCCTCGAGCCCGGCAACCACTCCTCCTACCTCACCATCAACGACCCCGGCCTCGGATACACCGTCCCCGGCGCCCTCACCGGCGACTCCAAAGGCGGCGCCCTCTACTACTTCGAGAAAGGCTACATCTACTCACCCGACGGCACCTACACCTCCGACTGGTGGCCACTCGAGATAACCACCTCCGTCCTGAAATACAACAACCAGGAAGGCGAACTCACAGCCCGCATCACTGCCAAAATGTTCGAGTACCGCACGTGGCTCGACGGTCAGAACGCCGGCGAAAACATCAACGTGAGCGACTGCGCACAGAAAACACTCTCCGTCACCTTCGGCGGACTGAAACTGAGCAAATAAAACACTGATTGAGCCTCACAGCTCGGCCCGCATCGAATCCAACCGGGCAACCACCTCGTCGTGTATGCTTGCATATTCGTCGAGGTGTTTTGTATAGTACGCCATACTGGAGTCCACCAGCTCGCGGGTGAGCCCACGGCGCGACAGCAGCTCCTCGTACCCCTCCATGGCGGCGGTATCCAGCGCCGTATAGTCGAACTCGTTCTCCACGGCATACAGGCTCTCCAGCACGTAGGCCTCCGTCAGGAAACCGACCATCTGCTCGTGGTCCATCACCCCCTTGGGCAACGCATCGCCATGGCAGCCACACAGAAAAACACAGATTGCGACAGGAAAGAGGAAATGCTTTTTCATAATACCGTCTGGCGTAAAAAAAGGCAGGTCCTGACAGAGAGGACCTGCCTGTTGTTTTTCAGCGCACCAAGGCGCCTTACATTTATTTCTTGTTGTTGAGTTTGTTGGCAAGGGCGGAAGCACCGGCCTTGATACCCTCGTTGGCGGCATCCTTGACAGCGGCAGTGGCTTTCTCCTTCACGCAGCTGTTGAACTCTTCCTCCATCGTGGCTTTGAACTCCTCGTTGTTCTCGTAGGCAGCGTAGCTCTGCTGAAGGATGCTCTTGATGCAGCTCTCAACGCTGGCGGCGTCGGTCTTGTAGCAGTTGCATTTGGCACGGCCAGCCTCGCGGGCGGCGTCAAGCATGGCGGCATGCTCGGCATCGCTCATAGTGGCGGTCTCGGCAGCAGCCTCGACGGGAGCAACGGCCTCAACGGCCTCTTCAACGGCGCACTCGGTGCTGTCAACAGCCTCCTCGGCGTTCTTGTGACCACAGGAAACAGTCATGGCGGCGACAAAGAGAGCGCAGCCGACGAACGATAAAACTTTCTTCATTTCTTTCTGTTTTTTAGGATTATACATTAATTTGTTTAACATTTTCGAATTGCAAAGATACAACATTTGGTACACACCGCAACGAAATGAATTCTTAAATAATGCAAAAAAGCCCTCGGCGTGAGGGCTTTCTGTCATTATTAAACATCTTCGTGGGAGTAACAGGGATCGAACCAGTGACCTCCTGCTTGTAAGGCAGGCGCTCTGAACCAGCTGAGCTATACTCCCCTCTTCCTCTCGGAAAGCGGATGCAAAGATACGACCTTTTTCCAAACTGGCCAAATAATTTTTTCATCATACTTATTACAACAGGATTACACCCATGCAGCATAGCCAATTTTACCCGAAAAGCACCCCCGGAGACACCGTTTTTATCGCATCCGCATCAAAAAAGCACACCATTTGCATTACTGTATATTAATGCATTATAAAATAATTTGAAAAATATTTTGCCAGTTCGAAAAAAGGTCGTATCTTTGCACCCGCTTTCGAGAGAAAAAGTGAAAGCAAGCCCAGGTGGTGGAATTGGTAGACACGCTACTTTGAGGGGGTAGTCGCCATAGGCGGTGCAAGTTCAAGTCTTGTCCTGGGCACAGTTCTGAAAAGAACCCCAAATCCCGAGAGTCGGGATGCTACCAGATGCCCGGATGGCGGAATTGGTAGACGCGCACGTTTCAGGTGCGTGTATCGAAAGATGTGCAGGTTCAAGTCCTGTTCCGGGCACCAAAGAGAGACCACATAAGGTCTTTCTTTTTTTATCATCCCCCTTGCCGCCCGCCTTTCCCCGCCCGCCCCCCCCCCCGCCAGCAAAAGCCCGGCCCCACCCTCCACTTACCATTCTTTGGACTGCATACACTATATGCTAACGTATATCCGTTCTATATGCTGAGGTATATGGTAACTATAAGGTAACGCTACCCTGTCGCTAATATAAGAGTTAGTTATGGGACGTACTGAAGGTTGATTACTTAATGGAGTATGCCGACGACATCCGTCTCTTGTGAGACGGCCTCCCTCTTCGTATGGCGAGAAACAAGACCAGCAGAGCCACCATCACATTAAGCTAATTGAAGAGATTATTCTCGATATAAATACACTTATTACTGAAAAGTAATGAAAATATTCTTCAAGCCATTGATTTTCACAATAAAGTTGGATTTTTCTCGTTATTACTACAGTAAATACAAGGAAAGAAAGATATGGCAAAGAAGAAAAAGGTTGATATAGAGATTACTGCTAATGATACAGAGGTGGTCGCAAAATGCGACCACCTCATACCTATGACACAAATCGAGGAGATGATAATCACTCTTCGTGGTGTACAAGTGATAGTTGACCGTGACTTGGCGATGCTCTATGGCGTTGAAACCAAGCGACTGAACGAACAAGTTAGACGTAATCTCAACAGATTCCCTTCTCGTTTCCGATTTCAATTGACAAAAGAAGAAGTCAATGAGGTAGTCGCAAATTGCGACCACCTACTGAGTATCAAGTACTCACCGACACTTCCTTATGTTTTTACCGAGCAGGGAGTGGCGATGCTTGCATCGGTTCTCCATAGCGAAACGGCGGTTGATGTCAGTGTGAAAATAATGGATGCTTTTGTAGCTATGCGTCATTTCATAGCTTCCAATGCACAGGTGTTTCAGCGGTTGGAAGTCATTGAACATCATCAGCTTGAAATGTCATCCCACTTAACAAAGAATGACAAACAGATTGCTGAAATTTTCAAACGACTCGACCAAGAAAACACCACTCCCACACAGGGTATCTTCTTCGATGGTCAAATCTTCGATGCCTATACCTTTGTTTCCGACCTCATCCGCTCGGCGAAAAAAAGTATTGTCCTTTTCGACAACTATGTAGATGATACCGTGCTAACGATGCTCGATAAGCGAAAGGCGAAGGTGAGTGCCACCATCTACACACAGAAAGTCAAGCAGCAGCTATCTCTTGACCTTGCAAAGCACAACGCTCAGTATCAGCCCATCGACGTAAAACAGTTCGACCGAGTACACGACCGCTACCTATGTATTGACAACACCGTATATCATATCGGCGCTTCATTGAAAGACCTCGGCAAGCGCTGGTTCTCCTTCAACAAGATGGAGATGACGGCAAAGGAACTGCTGGGAAATGTGAAATAATATGGAGCGAATAGGTTGGTCATAATTTGGTCATATTTTAGAAGATTTGTTGGTCATAGTAGTCATTTTTAAGAATAATAGAAACGGTCAAAACACACAATATCAATTTAGAAGGAACAACAAGAACTTCTCTCACAAGTCCTGTTCCGGGCACCAAAGAGAGACCCCATAAGGTCTTTCTTTTTTTTATTCCCCTCGCCGCCCGCCTTTCCCCGCCCCCCCCGCCAGCGAAAGCCCGGCCCCACCCTCCACTTACCGTTCTTTGGATTGCATACGCTTTCTATATGCTAAGGTATATCCTTTCTATATACAAAGGTATATCCATTCTATATGCTGGGTATATCCGTTCTATATGCTGAGGTATATGGTAACTGTAAGGTAACGCTATCCTGGCACTATGGTGAGAATACCATAGCTGTCAATATCCACGCCAGACAGAGGAGGAAAAACTAGAGACACAAATCAGGGTATAGCAGGACTGCTGTTGATGTCAGTATGAAATCTAAAACATTTCAACAGTTGACAACAACTGGGTGGCGCGGAGCAATATAAGGCAACCGCTAGCTGCTCGCAGCTGGCGGTTGTATCAGTCTTTTCAAAACATTGCTCCTACTGTACGTCCTTGTCGTCCTGAGGCTGGGCGAGGAGGCCGGTGAACTGGCCTCGGCTGTCGAATTCGAAGCGGGTGAACTTCGGTTCACGGACGCCCTTTATCTTCTGACTCACGACAACATAGGTATAGGGTTTGGGCTTCTTCCCGTCAGGACCGCGGAACTTGGAGTTGTACTCATACACCACCATCTTCTCGATCTTGTATTTCTCGCCGCTGAATTTCTCGTCGAGGTACTTGAGAATCGTCTTGTTATACTTCTCCTTCGGGAGTGTCTTTCCGGTCAGGCGGAGCTGGTCGGTGCGGATGTCGTAGACAGCCTCGAGGCGCTCTTTCTTGACATTGGTATAGTAGGCCACAGCGTAGATATCGTTGCGCTGAACCCATTCGGGACCCGACTTGATACGCTTGCCGAAGCTTTTGTTAAAGTTCTCCACGATGGGCTGCGAGGGTTCGAAACGCTCGACACGAGGCTCGTCGACCACAGGGGCGGGCCGGTCGCGACGACGGCTGGTCTCGGTACCCGTCTTCTGGCTTATCTTTTCGTCGGAGGCATCCGGGTTGTTCTGGGTGTAGTAGTCACGCTTCACGGCGTCAGGATCCGGTGCATTGCTCTTCATGAGCTTGCCACGGGTGTCGAAAATCATCTCGCAGGCGTTCTCGGCAATGCCCTTGCGGATAATCATCATGCGGTAATAGTTGTCGCCGTTCATCTCCTCGACATAGTCGATGCTTTTGATACGATAGCCGGGATAGTTGTTCACAAAATATGTATTCATCATGGTGGGGCACTCTTCGACCTTGACGGGGAAGGCACTGTACTGCCAGTCGCCGCCGGCGGTGAAGTATGCGCGTCCGTTTTGTCCATCGATGACTATTTCGGCAACATATTGACCCGGGGCCTGATACCACGTGCGCACCTTATAGGAGTCGTACGTACGCTCCAAAGCGAGAATCACACTCCGCGGGACAGCGGTCTCTTTGATTTTGGTCTGTGCTGCGCCGAGAAGTGGCAGCACCATGAGAACAATCAGAAGTGTCTTTTTCATATTATGGCCTTGTTTTATTGCGTTGTCTGGTTGTTTAGTATTGCCGGACGCCGTTTTATTGCACCGTCACGGTAACCCTCAACGGAAGATGACATCTTTACGGTCGGGACTGATGCTCACGGCGGCTATGCGCACACCGGCCTGACGCTCAACAGCGGCGAGGTAGGTCCTGAGGTTGGCGGGGAGGTCGTCGTAGGCACTGATGCCCTCGAGGCTCTGGTGCCATCCGTCGAACGACTGCCACACGGGACTGATGGGCATCGTGTTGTACTCGAACGGAATCTCGTCGGTACGCTGGCCACCCACCTCGTAGGCAGTGCACATGCAGACCTGGTCAAAGTCGTTCATCACGTCGGGCTTGGTCACAAAGAGGTCAGTGACGCCGTTGATCATGCAGGCATAGCGGAGGGCCGGCATGTCAATCCATCCACAGCGGCGCGGACGGCCGGTGGTGGCGCCATACTCGTGACCGAGCTCGCAGAGCCTGCGGCCGGTCTCGTCGAAGAGCTCCGTGGGGAACGGACCCGCACCGACACGGGTGCAGTAGGCCTTGGTGATGCCCATGACGCGGCCTATGGCCGTGGGCGCCACACCGAGACCGGTGCAGACACCGGCGGTGATAGTGTTCGACGATGTAACGAAGGGGTAGGTGCCGAAGTCAATGTCGAGCATCATGGCCTGGGCGCCCTCTGCAAGGACCTTCTTGTCGTCGCGGAGACACTGGTTGATGAAATACTCGCTGTTGACAAAGCGGAAACGCTGCAGCGTCTTGAGGCTCTCCATCCACTGCGCCTCGTACTGGTCGAGGGTCAGACCGTCGATACGGAACGTCGTCACGTCGAAGCCAAGGGTCTGCGCCATACGCAGATGCTGCTCCTTGAGCATGATATAGCGCTCGCGGAAGTCCTCGGCTAGCGTGTCGCCGACGCGGAGGCCGCAACGGGCTATCTTGTCGGTGTAGGCCGGCCCGATACCCTTGAGCGTGGAGCCAATCTTCATGTTGCCCTTGGCCTGTTCGTTGGCGGCATCCATCATGCGGTGCGACGGGAGTATGAGGTGGGCTTTCTTGCTGATATACAGGTTGCGCGTGGCATCGATACCCTTCTTCTCCAACTCCTCTATCTCCTGCTTGAAGATACGAGGTTCTATCAGCACTCCGTTGCCTATGAGGTTGATCTTTTCCTGATGGAAGATACCGCTGGGGATAATGTGCAGCACATGCTTGTTGCCGCCGAACTCGATGGTGTGGCCGGCATTGGGTCCACCCTGGAAGCGTGCTATCACATCATAGCCGGGAGTGAGGACATCGACAATCTTGCCTTTCCCTTCGTCGCCCCACTGCAGGCCTAACAATACATCTATCTTTGTCATTTTATGCTGTTTGTCTTATTTATAATAACACTCACCCACTACTCATCACCCAATAAATCGCGATGCAAAGATACGATTTTTTTTATTACCGTCCGCTAAAAAACGCGAGATGTTGAAAAAATAGCGCCGCCGCACGGCCTCAAAAGGAGGCACCCTCTCTACCCCTTCTCTACCCCAAAGCGGCATCCGGGCAGCCACCAAAAAGGTCTCCTCACGGACGTTTTTCCAGCCAGGCGCGGTTGAAGCGGTAGTACCACAGCTCCATGTGGCCGTTGGTGCCGCGCTCCACATAGCAGCCTATGGTGCCGTCGGGAAGCATCGTAAGCGACGAGTAGGTCGACGGCCCCGCGGTGAGCAGCCGAGGCGAGTGCCACGAGAGGCCTTCGTCGTTCGAGACATACAGGCTCACATTCTCTCTCTGCATCGAATTGGGCACACTGTGTATCAGCGTCGTATCATCCAGGCGGAGCATATCGCCGTTGCAGGCGTTGACGGTAATCTCGTTCCACACCCCCTGCTGGCCCCAGGTCTCGCCACCGTCGTCGCTGGTGTTCCATCCGCGGGCGCCGCTGCGCCTCACGCTAATCAGGACACGCCCGTCGACGAGCTCTATGAGCTTCGACTCGTCGCCTCCGCGGAAGGCCATCTGCGAACGCTGCCACGTCTGCCCGTTGTCGTCGCTGTAGAGGATGTAGTTGTCGCTGACGTTCTCGCCGTTTCTGAGAAGCGAGGCGGCGAAGAGGATACGGCCGGCATGCTCGCCGCGCTTCAGGCGCAGTCCGTTGCCGGAGGCTATGAACGAGGCGTGGTAGTTCGAGTTGGCATCCCACGCCACCTCGGTGATGTTCACCGTGTCGCTCCACGTCTGACCGCGGTCGGTCGAACGGCAGTAGAAGATGCATATCGGGTTGGCCGCCGTCGACTGGAAGTAGCCGTTGTGGCCGGCAAAGGCACATATCACATCGCCGTTCGCGCACTGCACCAGGGCCGGGTCTCCGTAGCCCTTCCCGCGGCCGCGCCCTTCTATCATGGTCTGCGGCTCCGTCCAGGTGTAGCCCTTGTCGCGGCTCAGGCGGTACACCACGTCTATATCCTCCGGCAGGTCGGTCTCGTTGTACTTGCGCTTGTCGTTGACAGCCAGCAGCGTACCGTCGTCGAGGCAGAGCAGGGCGGGAATGCGCCAGTTCGTGGAACCGTAGTCGCCCGGCCTGTAGAGGCAGACGCTGTCGCACAGGGGTTCGGCGACCGTGGGGGTCGTGTCGGGGACAGGGTCCTGTTTGTTACCGCATGCCGTAATCGCAAATGCCGCCATCAGAGCGGCCATGGACCGCAGAATTGTGTTGTAACGTGATTTCATGATGATTGTATGTTTGATTGTTTATAGGCTACTCGTCGCGTTTGCGCTTGAACCAGTCCACGAACTGCGGCAGGTCGTCCAACGGCTGGAAGCCGGACTTGAAAGGCTCTTCCGGCACCGGCACCGTATCCATATATCCTATCACCGTGGCGCAGTCGAACTCGCCCAGCAGGGCCTCCAGCGTCACGTAGACCCCCACCTGGAAGTCCTCGTCCTGGCGCTGCCCGTCGGCCACGGCAATGCGCAGCCCCAGCATCTCGGGCTCCTCCTCGCATTCCAGCTGCTGGAAGTACATCTTCTTGGTTTCGAAGAGCATCTTGTCGAACCGCACCCGCAGGTCGGTACCCAAAGGCTGCTTGAAAGCCACAAACTGCCACCAGTCCAGGTCCGGAGCCGCGTCGACCAGCTCCACCACATAGCGGAACAGGTCGGTGTCGCCCTCGGCGGTGAAGGTGAGCGTGCGCCCGTCGGCCGTGGCCTCGCCCATGTCGCACGTAAGGCCGTCGCAGTATTCGGTAAGCTTATTCTGCAGCTCCTCCTCCAGCTCGCGGCGCCCCTTCTCGTCCAGGTCGCCCAGCGAAATCAGCTGCTCATTGTGGTCCTGAAACCACTGCCAGAATATCTCTGTTTTCTCCATATCTTGTTATTTTTACGACAACATAAACAACATAGACAACCCGGAAAACGCAACATGCGTTTTCCCTTAATTGTGTCTATGGTATACTGTGTCTTCCATGTATTTGTCTTTTATCCTTCGGCCCTCATTGTTCACTATTTCGTCGGCCTCGCGGTCATAGTAGTAGCGTTCTATTTCGGTATAGACCGGCGCAAAATTGACCAGCACACCCACCATCGGCTTGACCAGATGCATGTAGTTGAACAACTGGGCGCGGTGCTCCTTGCATAACGCGTTGACGGCCTTCAGCTCCACGATAACCGTGCCTTTGCAGAGGAAATCAAGATAGAATATTGATTCCATCGCTTTCCCACGATAAACCGGGTGGATTGCTTTCTCGCGTTCAAACGGGATTTCCATCTGCGACAGCTCAATGGAAAGCCCCTCCTGGTATATCTTCTCGTTCAGCCCTGCCCCCAGCTCCTTCTTGACGTTGTACAACGCACCAACCACATCATAACACTCTTCCTTGTATAATGAAAGGTCTATCATATCTTTGGTTCTGTTATGAGAAACGCCATGTTGGCGTTTCGGTGTTGTCTGCGTTGTCTTTGTTGTCGTTATACTATAATTGCTTCGGGTTCGAGGGCGATGCCGAACCGCCGCAGCACGTCCTGCCGTACGGCCTCGGCCAGGGCCACCACCTCGGCGCCCGTGCAGCCGCCGGTGTTGTAGAGCACCAGCGCGTTCTGCGGCCACACCCCGGCGCGGCCCATCGTGCGCCCCTTCCAGCCGGCACGGTCTATCAGCCAGCCCGCCGAGAGCTTGTAGCCCCCCTCGGCGACATGCGCCTCGGGCATGTCGGGGTACTCGGCCTTGAGGCGGCGGCAGACGGACTCGTCGACCACCGGGTTCTTGAAGAAGCTGCCCGCCGACCCGTGTTCCTCGGGCCTCGGGAGCTTGCTCCACCGCAGGTCGGTGATGGACTGCCGCAACTCGGCGGCGGTGGCGTGGGGCAGCGCCTCGAGGGCACGGTATGTGAGATTGGGCTCGAAGGTGTGCGCCAGTCGGTAGTGCACGCGGCGGATGAGCCAGCGGCCCGGCTCACCCTTGAAGAGCGATGTGCGGTAGCCGAAGCGGCACTCGTCTGTGCTGAAGGCGACCGTGCGCCGCTCGCGCAGGTCGTAGGCCTCCACCCTCGACACCACATCCTTGGCCTCCACGCCGTAGGCGCCCACGTTCTGCACCACCGAGGCACCCACGGTGCCGGGGATGGCGCTGAGGTTCTCCAGGCCGTAGACGCCCCGCTCGAGGGTCCACTGTATGAGGCTGTCGAGCACCATGCCGGCAGGCGCCACGACCGTGCCGTCGGCCTGCAGCACCGCGTCGGCGGCCGCCGGGTCAAGGAGGACCACCGTGCCGGG
This sequence comes from uncultured Bacteroidales bacterium, assembly GCA_947165345.1. GTDB lineage: Bacteria > Bacteroidota > Bacteroidia > Bacteroidales > P3 > Colimorpha. The sequence goes on along the minus strand of CAMVAA010000038.1, from coordinate 5,541 downwards.
GTAGTCGCGCGTGAAGACCACGTCGCTCCCCGCCCCCAGAATGAGGTACGGCTCCTCGAGGGCGGGCAGCGGCTCGTCCGTGCCGACCACCACCAGCCGTCTCGCCTTCACGTCGATACCGAAGGTGTTATGGCTTTTCAGCGAGATATTTTCGTATACTTTCACCCTTTATCGATTGTCTTGTTCTGTCGTGGGGCCGGCCTCCTTCTGCGCCTTGTGCTCGGGCGCCACATAGCCCGGCCTGAACACCTTGAGCTGGCTCAGCATGAGCAGCCCCGCCAGGACAGCGCCCAGCACGTCGCACACCGTACAGGTCGTCCACACACCCGTCAGCCCGTCGCCGCCGGTCTGCACCATCAGGTGGGGGATCACGTACATCAGCGGGATGAGGAAGAGCACCTGGCGCGAGAGCGAGGTGGTGATGGCAATCCAGGGCTTGTCGATGCTTTGGAAGAACTGCGAGTTGACGATGGTGAAGGCAATCAGCGGCATCATCACGTTGAGGTAGCGCATGGCCGGCACCCCGATGTCGAGCAGGGCGTCGCTGTCGGTGAAGGCCCTCAGTATCAGCCGCGGCACCACCATGGCCAGCACCGCGCCGAAGACCCCCACGGCCACGCCCACCTTCATCGTCAGCACGTAGACGTCGCGCAGACGGTGGTTGTGGCCCGCGCCGTAGTTGTAGCCCGCTATGGGCTGCATGCCCTGGCAGATGCCGAGGATGAACATGACGAGGAACGAGCACCAGGTGTTGACGACGCCGTAGGCGCCGACGGCCATGTCGCCGCCGTAGCGTATCAGCTGCCGGTTGAGCAGCGCCACCACAAACGAGGCGGCGAAGTTCATCAGGAAGGGGCTCATACCTATGAGCAGCACGTTGCGGAAGATGTAGAGCTTAGGCGTCCAGGCGTGGCGCTTGAAGCGGATGAACGACTTGGCGTTCACGAAGTGCAGCACCGCCACCACGGCCGTGGTGAACATCGAGAGCGTCGTGGCCCACGCGGCGCCGCCTATGCCCCACCCCAGCACCATGATGAACAGGGCGTCGAGGAATATGTTCAGTATTGCGCCGCCGGCCATAATCCACATGCTCTTGGTGGGGTAGCCGCTGGCGCGTATAAGGCCCGTGAGGTTGAAGGTCATGCAGGTGAAGAACATGCCGGGCAGCACAATCTGCATGTACTCGCGCGCATAGCTGATGGTGTCGGGCGAGGCACCGAAGAGCTCCAGGATGCTGTCCATGAAGAGGTAGCCGCCCGCGACGAACAGCGCCCCGAAGAAGATGGTCAGAAGCATGCTGTTGCCGAGAATCTTCTCGGCCCAGCGCACGTCCTTACGCCCCAGCACGATGCTCATGCGGCTCGAGGCGCCCACACCCACCAGCGAGCCCAGGGCGTGGATGATGTTCATGATGGGCATCGTGATGGCCAGGCCCGCAATGGCCAGGGCCCCGACGTATTGGCCCAGGAAGACGCGGTCCACGATATTATAGACCGACGCCACCACCTGCGTGATGACCGCCGGCAGGGCATATTGCCACAGCAGCTGCCCTATCGGCTTGGTCTCCAGTTCACGTATCTTGTCCATTCTTCCTCTTTATTCTGTTAGCCAGGGCCATCATGGCGTTGTAGGCCACGAGGCCGTTGGCCAGCTCAAGGCTGCGCTCGTCGACGATCAGGTTGGGGCGGTGCAGGTTGCTGAAAGGGGTGCCCGGCTCGTGGATGCCGACGCGGAAATAGCACGACGGTATCTTCTGCTGGTAGAAGGAGAAGTCTTCGGCGGTCATACGCAGGTCTATCCACTCCACGTTCTGCGGGCCGAGGAAGGCGCATGCGTTGTCGTACACCTGCTGCGTGCAGGCGTCGTCGTTGATTACCGGGGGGTAGCCCTCGTCGACGAAGAGGTCGCACTCGCCGCCCATGGCCTCGGCCACACCGCAGCTGATCTTGCGTATCAGCTCGTGGGTGCGCAGGCGCCACTCGGGGTCGAACGAGCGTATGATGCCCTCCATCTTGACGGTCTCGGGGGTGATGTTGGTGCGGCCGCCCACATCCTCTATCTTGCCGATGGTGAGCACCGTGGGCGACATGGGTGCGGCGTTGCGGGAGACGACCTGCTGCAGTGCGATGACGATGTGCGATGCAATGAGGATGGGGTCGACATTGAGGTGCGGGGTGGCCCCGTGGCCCCCTCTGCCCTTGACGGTCCAGTAGAGCTCGTCGGTGGAGGCCATATACTTGCCCTTGCGCATGCCCACCTTGCCGCAGTCCATCTCCGGGAGGCAGTGGAAGGAATAGATTTCGTCCGGCAACACCTCGCTGAAGAGGCCGTCTTCCATCATCATGCGCGCCCCGCCGGGATACTTCTCTTCGCTGGGCTCGAAGATGAACATCAGGCTGCCGTGCATCTGCTCGCGGAGCTGGACGAGGATTTTGGCCGCGCCGAGGAGGGAGCAGGTGTGCATGTCGTGGCCGCAGGCGTGCATCACGCCTGGGTTTTCCGATGCGAATGGGAGGCCGGTGCACTCCGTGATGGGCAGGGCGTCGTAGTCGGCCCTGAGCGCCACACAGTAGCTGTCGGGCTCGTGAGCACCGCGCAGCATGGCGCGGACGCCGGTGCGGCCGATGCCCGTGACGGGCTCGAGCCCCATACCGCGCAGCCGCTCGGCCACGAAGGCCATGGTGCCGTATTCCTCCTGCGACAGCTCCGGATGGCGGTGCATCCAGCGGCGCCACTCTATCACCTCGGCACGCTGCTCGCGGGCCAGCCGTTTTATCGTTTCCGCAATATTCTCCATCCGGTTCAGTCTTTCTTGGGCGCTTTCTTTTTCCGGGCCTTGGCCTGGGTGAGGTAGGCCGCGAGGAAGACGACGAGGTAGACGCAGGCGTGCAGGACCTCGACCATGATGATGGTGACCGCCACGGAGCCGAGGAAGAAGACGACGGCAATGAGCAGGCTGTACCAGAAGTTGCCGCTGCGCTTGGTGTCGAGGACCAGCTTGACGAGGCTGTAGACGGCCACGGCGGCCACGCTGACCGCCAGCGCCCATGCCGCGGCAGTGTGGTTGAAAGTGTGGTTGAAGGTGTAGAGGATGGCCGACACGGTCAGGCCCACGAAGAGGACCACCAGGCCGCCTTTCCACTCTTTCCACTTCTTGCCTTTAACCATTCCGGCGTCGACCGAGAGCTGGGCGGTGATCTGCATGACGGCATTCAGCAGCCCCAGCGAGACATGGGTGGCGAGGGCGACGCCCACGATGGCCCAGCCGATGCCCACCTTGGAGCTGTAGCAGAACCAGCCGATGGACTTCACGGTCTTGTAGATGGTCGGCAGGTCGGCCTGGAAGGCGTAGTAGAAGACAGCCAGGAGCGACACTCCGAAGAGGGCGTAGAGGGCCGGGTAGAGCCGGTCCTTGCCGCGATGACGGATAAAGTAGTTGACGACGCTCATGGCCTCGACCAGTACGACAATAGTCAGCAGCATGGCTATGCTGCCTATTCCGAGCGGGTTGCCGATATGCCATCCCAGCATGTCGGGCAGGTTTGCGACGTTGTTCATATCACGTTGTTATTGTTGATTGCTTTTTTCAATACGGATGGCGGCTTTCACGCCGTCCACAATCTCTATCTCGGTGCCGTCCTGGACGGCGGGGGCCAGGTCGAGGCGTGTGCAGAGGGTCTCGGCGCAGATGTACTCGCGGTGGCGCTCGACGGCGTTGTCCCACTCGCCGCTCTGCATGGTGACGACGATGCGGTCGGTGACGTCGAACTGCTCCTTGCGGATGTTCTGGATGCGGTTCACGAGTTCGCGGGCGATGCCTTCGTCGACGAGGTCGGGGGTGAGCTGTATGTCGAGGGCGACGGTGAGGCTGCCGTCGTTGGCGACGACCCAACCGGGGATGTCCTGGGTGGCGATTTCGACGTCGGCGAGGGTCACCTCGCACTCCTGCCCGTCGACGATGACGACGCAGCGGCCGTCGGCCTCGAGGGCGTTGATCTGCTTCTGGTCGAAGGCCACGATGGCGGCGCCGAGGGCCTTCATCACCTTGCCGTAGCGGGGGCCGAGGGTCTTGAAGTTGGGCTTGATCTTCTTCACCAGGAGGTCGTTGTCGGCGGCGAGGAATTCGATTTCCTTGATGTTGAGTTCGGAGCAGATGAGGTGCTGGACGCGCTCTATCTGCTGGCGCATGGCGCCGTCCTTGACGGGGAGGACAATCTTCTGGAGAGGCTGGCGGACGCGGAGGTTGCTCTTCTTGCGGAGGCCGAGGACCATGGAGCAGACCTTCTGTGCCAGCTGCATACGCTCCTCGAGGCTCTTGTCGATCATCTCTTCGTGCACCTCGGGGAAGGGGAGGTGGTGGACGCTCTCGGCGGTGCTCCTACTGTCGGCCGCGCGGCCGCCGTTGAGGTCGAGGAAGAGGCGTTCGCTGAAGAAGGGGGCGATGGGTGCCATGAGGCGGCTGAGGGTCTCGAGGCAGGTGTAGAGGGTCTGGTAGGCGCTGACCTTGTCGTCGGTCATGTCGCCGCGCCAGAAGCGGCGCCGGCTGAGGCGGACGTACCAGTTGCTGAGGAAGGCGTCGACGAAGGTGTCGATGGCGCGTCCGGCGCGAGTGGGCTCGTAGTCCTCGTAGGCGTCGCCGACGGTCTTGACGAGGGTGTTGAGCTCGGAGAGAATCCAACGGTCGATTTCGGGGCGTTCGCTGATGGGAATGTCCTTCCGGCTGTAGTCGAAGCCGTCGAGGTTGGCGTAGAGGGCGAAGAAGGAGTAGGTGTTGTAGAGTGTGCCGAAGAGTTTACGGCGCACCTCGTCGACGCCCTCGACGTCGAACTTGAGGTTGTCCCAGGGCTGGGAGTTGGTGATCATGTACCAGCGAGTGGCGTCGGGGCCGTACTTGGCGAGGGTCTCGAAGGGGTCGACGGCATTGCCGAGGCGCTTGGACATCTTGTTGCCGTTCTTGTCGAGGACGAGGCCGTTGGAGATGACGTTCTTGAAAGCCACGGAGTCGAAGCACATGGTGGCGATGGCGTGGAGGGTGTAGAACCAGCCACGGGTCTGGTCGACGCCCTCGGCGATGAAGTCGGCTGGGAACTGGTCGGGGCGGAGATCGCCGCCCATGTAGTGGATTTGTGCGTAGGGCATGGCGCCGCTGTCGAACCAGACGTCGATGAGGTCGGGTTCGCGGCGCATGGGTTTGCCGGAGGGGCTAAGGAGGACGACGGCGTCGATGTAGGGGCGGTGGAGGTCGTAGTCGTTGCCGGCGTAGGGGTTTTCCTTCATGAGGCCGGCGGCGACGGCTTTGTCGATTTCGCGGCGGAGCTCGTCGACGCTGCCGATGCACAACTCCTCGCGGCCGTCCTCGGTGCGCCAGATGGGCAGGGGGGTGCCCCAGTAGCGGCTGCGGCTGAGGTTCCAGTCGACGATGTTCTCGAGCCAGTTGCCGAAGCGGCCGGTGCCGGTGGCTTCGGGCTTCCAGTTGATGGTGCGGTTGAGTTCGATCATGCGGTCCTTGAGGGCAGTGGTGCGGATGAACCAGCTGTCGAG
>CAMVAA010000037.1 GCA_947165345.1 uncultured Bacteroidales bacterium | reverse complement strand
TTACATTTAATTTTTATTTTGCTGAATGATGGGGATTGGGGATTGGGGAGATGGTGGGGGGATGGTGGGAGGCGGGGGACGGGGAGGGGGGGTGGGGGAATCATTATCAAATTTTAAGACTTATGATTGGGGATTTTTGTGTACATTTGCAGCCAAAAACGGGCGAGATGAAACTGTACGACAGGATTGTATCTCTCTGGAAGAAAAAGGATTGCAAGAGCAACGAAGAAAGCGACGTGGCAAAATATCTGATAGTGGGCTTGGGAAACGTGGGTGCCGAATACGAGGGCACGCGCCACAATGCGGGTTTCATGGTGGTCGACGCGCTGGCCAAAGAGGGCGAGGCGCGTTGGAGCCTGGAACGTCACGCCTACCGGACCGAGGTGCGCCACAAAGGGCGGGTGCTGGTGCTGATCAAGCCGACGACATACATGAACCTCAGCGGCAAGGCGGTGAAATACTGGCTTCAGGCCGAGAAGATAGACTTGGCGAACCTGCTGGTGGTGAGCGACGACATAGCCCTGGAGACCGGGACGCTGCGGATGAAGAAACAAGGCAGCGGCGGCGGGCACAACGGGCTCGGAGACATAGAGACGGCGCTGGGCACGCAGAACTACTGCCGGCTGCGGGTGGGAGTGGGCAACCACTTCGGCCGCGGGCACCAGATAGACTACGTGCTGGGGCGCTTCGACAGCGAGGAGCTGGCGGCGCTGGAGCCGGCGATAGGACAGGCCTGCGAGGCGGTGAAGTGCTTCGCCACGCAGGGCGCCGACAGGGCGATGAACATGTACAACAAAAAGGGTAAGAGCGAATGAATCTGGCCATCGACATAGGGAACACGGCAGTGAAGTGGGCATGCTTCGAGGGAGGAGAAGAGGTGGAGCAGGGGCAGTGGGGAGGCAGAGGGGCTGTGCCCAAGGAGCTGACCGAGGCCATGGAGAGGGCGGAGAGGGCGCTGGGGTGCGCCAGCGGGGACGTGACCTGCCTGGGAAGGGAGATACCGACCCTGAGCGCGAAGAGCCCGATGCCGCTGCGGCTCGACTACCGTACGCCCGAGACGCTGGGTGCCGACCGGATTGCGGCGGCCTGCGGGGCATGGGCCCTGCACCCCGGGGAGGCCTGTGTGGTGGTGGACGCCGGGACCTGCATCACGGTGGATTTCGTGGACGGGGCGGGCGTTTACCACGGCGGAGCCATCATGCCGGGGTTGAAGATGAAATTAAAGGCGCTGCATACTTTTACGGACAAATTGCCGTTAATAGATATCGACGGGCTTCAGCGAGCACCTGTGCTGGGCCGTTCGACAGAAGAGTGTATCGTTGCCGGGACACTGGGAGCCACGATGTTGGCGGTGGCGGGGTATGTCGCCCTCTACCGAGCCAAGACGGCGGGGCTGCATGTGCTGTTGACCGGCGGCGACGCCCCGCGGCTGACAACCGGTGGAGCGGACGGATGGGAGCAGGTGCCGCACCTGACCCTTGCGGGGCTGGACGTGGCGATGCGCTACGCAGCCGAGAAAGGGGCATGACAGTAAACAAGAACAAGATGAAGACAAAAGACATCATAGCCATGACACTTGCCAAGATGGCCACGCTGATGACTCTGGCCGCCGCGCTGGTGACACCCGCCACACTGGTGGCCCAGGGGGGATTCAACATACCCTATTCGCAGTACGGTATCGGGAGCGACGAACTCTGCCTGCCGGTTGCGGAGCGCATGGGCGGCGCCATACTAACGCGGTCGGCCTCGAACTACATCAACCCGATGAACCCGGCGTCGTATGCCGGCATAGAGAAGGAGAGTTTTGTCTTCGACATGGGGCTCAACCTGCAGGCGAACCGGCTGCGGCAGGGCGACGCGACGAGCCGTGCCGCCGACGGCAACATTGGCTACCTCAGCATCGGTATGCCGCTGACAGGGTGGTGGAAAATAGCCGCAGGCCTGATGCCCTACAGCACCGTCGACTACCTCTCGACCGTGGCTGGCAGCGACGGGGCGGAGACCGAATACTTCGGGTCGGGCGGAGTGAACCGCATCTTCGCCGGCATGGCCTTCAACATACCGGCCGGGAAGACGACGCGAGTGCAGGCTGGCTTCAATGTCAACTACCTTACGGGGCGGATTGGACGCGCCATAAGCTACACGTTTGCGGGCAACGACACGACGTACCACATCAACTCGAGGAAGGACAAGACCACGACGGTGAGCAATGTCACCTTCGACTTCGGCGTACAGGCGTGGCAGAAAATGGGGCAGAACCTCACACTCGGCATCGGGCTGAGCTACAAACCATATATGGACATGACCGCCTCGGACGAGGCGCTGATATACACATTCGCTGCCGACGAGACGATAGTCGACACCATCTTCCCGAGCCGCGGACAAGCGACAGGCTTCAGCAGCCGTCTGGAGCAGCCCCGCACGGTGGGCGTGGGGCTGAGTCTGCAGGTGGGCAAAAGATGGCTGGTGGCCGCGGATGCCACCTTTGCCGCCTGGTCCGGCATGCGATATACCGAAGACCCCTCGCACGCAATATTCGGAGCCGACGCTGTCAGCTATGGACCGACGAGCCGGTATGCCCTCGGCGTGGAGCGCCTCGGCAACATGGATGCGTCGACATATTGGGGGCGCATAGGTTGGAGCGTGGGGGCACATACGGCACTCGACGTGCTACAAATCACGGTAGGGGGAGCGGAACACCGACTCGACGCCTGGGGCGTAGGGGCTGGCATAAGCCTCCCTATGCGAAAAGGGCGCTCGCTGCTGACCCTCAGCCTGAGCTACAGCAGTATGGGCACGCCCGACGTGGTGCGTCGCGAAGCACTCACAGTAGGCATCGCCGTGAGCAGCTGCGAGCGATGGTTTGTGAAGCGCAAGTACAACTAAGCAATAAACCGCCATTGGGCGGTACTAATAGACAGAGACAAAACAAAAACAACGATAATGATGAAAACAATGAAGACAATGGCCATTGGCCTCGCCCTGGCGGCAGCACTACCCGCCTCAGCACAGATGGAAAATTGGGGTTGCAACGACGCCACGCTCCAAGATCCACAGCCGATGATGGAAGCGGTGTCGCTATACCAGGAAAATGTGAAACAGTACAAGGCCAGCAAAGACCAGCGCTACCTGGAAGAGGCCTATCCATACTGGAAAACTGTCGTTGCCAACTGCCCCAAACAGAGCAAGAACCTGTACATCAACGGAGCCAACATTTTGAAGATTAAGATAGCCAAATCTACCACAGCCGAAGAACGCAAGGCCTATATGGACGAAATGCTCGCGATGTACGACACGCGCATAGCCAACTATGGCGAGGCGGCGAAGTATACTGCCAGGAAGGCCATGGAGCTGGAAGAGCTGATGAAGGAAGACGGACTGAAGCAGTACTACGAACTGTACAGCGAAGCCGTAAAGATTGGTGGCGACGACCTGGAAGCCGGCTATTTGGTGAAATACATGGAAGCCACAATCAACTATGTGCGCGCTGGCTTAGCGGAGCCGACGCTGGTAGTCGACAACTACGACATAGCCAGCGACCTGCTGGAGGACGAACTGCAGAAGAATGCAGCCGACAGCGTGAAAGCCGCCACCATCCGAGGCTACATAGCCGGTGTCGAGGCCGCCTTCTCGCCGTATGCCAGCTGCGAGCAGCTGGTGGACATCTACGGCAAGAAATTCGAGGCCGACCCCGAGAACGTAGAGTTGCTGAAGAAAATCACCGGTATAATGATGCGCAAGGGGTGCACGGAGGAAGACCTCTTCTTCCGCGCCACGGAGAACCTCTACAGGCTGGAGCCCAGCCCGACGACGGCCATGCGCATGGGACAGATGAGCATCTCGAAGAAGCAGTTCACCGACGCAGTAAAGTACCTCAATGACGCCCTCGACGGAGTAGATGCCAAAGACAAGTACAAAGTGTATATGCTCATCGGCACAGCACAGTACAACCTGAAGAGCTACAGTGCCGCCCGTGCAGCCTTCAACAACGCCGCCGAGGTCGACAGGACCAAGGGTGACCCCTACCGCATGATAGCCATGCTTTACGCTTCGAGCACCTCGAGTGCCAGCGAGGACAACATCAGCGGACGCAGCGCCTACTGGGCCGCGGTGGATGTACTGAACCGCGCCAAGAGCGTTGACCCGTCGGAGGCCAACGTCGAGGCATGCAACAAAAGCATCAGCACCTATGCCGCCCACTTCCCCACCAAGACCGACGCCTTCATGGCAGGACTGGAGAACGGCAAGAGCTTCACGGTGCCTGGATGGATTGGTGTAACCACAACCGTCAGAACACGCTAACGTAGTGGCACCCACCGCAAGAAACAGAACGACACGAGCGGGACGGAAGATCCCGGTCGTGTCGTTTTGTTTGCTTATGATGCTGACCTTTGCGGGATGCCGATCCGGAGAAAGAGTCGACACCAGTGAACGGGCCGACTCGGCATTGCAGGTAGTACACAACGCACGAGTACACCGCAGCGACAGTGGACGGAAGCAGATGGAGCTCGACGCCCCAGTGATAAAAAAATACGATGTACCGAGACCCAAGACTCTCTTTATCGGCGACAGCGCACACCGAGTACACCTGCGGATATACGATGATTCTCAAAACGTTAAAGTGCTGATTGAGGCCAACAGAGCAGTCTCGTACGACGACCGGGACATAATGGAGGCTCACGACAGCGTGGTGGTGATAGACTACCGCGGGGGAGATACAATATACCTTAAGAACCTGATATGGAACTCGTCGGAGGACCGGATCTATTCGGACCAGCCGGTTCGCTCGCGCAACGGAAAACGGTTGACCGAAGGCGACGGCTTCACGAGCAACCAAAAGATGGACAACATGAGGATAATACGGCAGAGGGGGGTGATTGAATTCAACGACTAACAAAGCAAAAGAGTTAAGTTTATATGCAATTCACAGCAAATGAACTGGCAAAGATAGTACGCGGCACCGTCGAAGGCAACGGCGAGGCACGTGTATGGAAACCATGTAAGATAGAAGAAGGCTGCGAGGGGGGCATCACATTCCTCGGGAACGATAAATACACACACTACATATACGAGCAAGAAGCCACCATTGTGATAGTGAAGCGTGACTTCGTGCCAGAGAAGCCCATAAGTTCGACCCTCATACGAGTCGACAACCCATACATGGCCGTGGCGCTGCTACTGCACACATTCAACGAGCGTACAAAACCGCCACGCGGCCGGTCGTGGCACAGCCGCCTGGGCCGTGGCAGCAAACTTGGCAAACGCTGCTATATGGGCCACTACGCCGTAGTGGGAAGACACTGCACAATAGGCGACGACGTAAAGATATACCCCAACGCAACCATAGGAGACAACTGCAAGATTGGCGACGGCACCATCATATACGCCGGGGTAAAGATATACGAGGGGGTTGAGATTGGCCGCAACTGCATCATACACTCCGGTGCCGTAATAGGAGCCGACGGATTCGGCTTCGCGCCCACAGGCGACGGCTCATGGAACAAGATAGACCAGATTGGCAATGTGGTGCTCGAAGACAATGTGGAGGTGGGGGCCAACACCTGTATAGACCGCGCCACCATGGGTTCGACGCGACTGCACGAAGGCGTGAAAGTAGACAACCTGTGCCAGATCGCCCACAATGTGGTGATAGGACAAGGGACCGCTATGGCGTCGCAGGTGGGCATAGCCGGCAGTTGCCATGTCGGCGAGCATTGCATCATAGCCGGACAGGCCGGCCTTGTAGGCCACATCAACGTGGGAGACCATGTCACCATAGGGGCACAGAGCGGGGTGACGCACAACATTGGCTCTAACTTGCAGGTCTTCGGAAGCCCTGCCATGGAAGCCTCCAAACGACGCAAGGTGGAGGTGCTGGTGAAGAACATCGAAAAGTTGGCAGCCCGCATAGAAGCTCTGGAGAAGAAATGAAGCCCAGCAAGATACTGGCGTTCATGGCTGTCGTGATGACAGCCATAGCCGCAGCGGGTTACATCATACCTGACGAGGGAATTGGAGTAGGCGACACCCGAATAAGGATGGCAAGTCTGCACTCCATTGTGGAGACACGACAGGCCACGCAAGATACGCCAAATACGCAAGAGTCGACGTCCCAAGAGGACACGCCTCTCCCCCACCCTACAACTGGAGATTCTGTCGCGTTTTATCGTAACCGAGTAAACAACGGGCCACAGCGCCTGTGGTTACCAGACGCACACTACTTCGATGCCTTTTGGCACAATGTCGAAACGGCACGACGGACAGGACGAACCATACGTATACTGCACTACGGAGACTCACAGATTGAGATGGACCGCATGAGTTCGCGTCTTCGCATCGGAATGCAGAGGCACTTTGGAGGCGGTGGACCCGGCATGGTTCCATTCCATACCATCACCCCCTCGCTTACCGTCAGACAAAGCACATCTGGAGAACTGGTTCACCTATCATCGTTCGGAGACAGCACGGTAGTGCGCAGTCGTGGAGACTACGGTCCGATGATGCAGTGTTTTCGTATGGCCGAAGGCACCGCCAGCACAACCCTACGCAGAGCGCAAACCAAAGGGGTTGACGAGCGGGCCAAGCGATTCTCGACCGTCACACTGCTATACAACAACCGTGGGGCACGGTTCGTGGCCACCTTAAGCGACCGCCGCAACAAGACGGAGTTGCCCAAACTCAGTACAACGGAACGAGGTATCGGAAGTTTCACATGGAAGACAGACTCGACGTCAGACAACATCAGGCTAAACGTACAAGGAAATGCCGACCTTTACGGAGTACTTGTCGACAACGGCCCGGGCGTGGCAGTAGACAATATACCGATGAGAGGCTGCTCCGGACAGCAGTTCACCCTAATACCCGCGGAGAAGCTCGGTGCTGCCTACAGCAAGATGGATGTAGGCCTAATCATTCTTCAGTTCGGAGGCAACTCTGTTCCGTACCTGAAGAACGAGAAACAGATATCCACATACTGCCAGTCGATAGGACGACAGATAGAACACCTGCACAGATGCTGCCCGAAAGCCAAAATACTCTTCATAGGCCCCTCGGACATGAGTACCCGGGTGGCTGGCAAGATGCAGACCTACCCCATGCTGCCGCAACTGGTTGACAGCCTGGCCGCCACTGCCACTGCCCACGGAGCAGCGTTCTGGAGCATATACCACTCCATGGGCGGTTACGGCTCAATGGCAGAGTGGAACAGACAAGGACTTGCCGGTTCAGACTACATACACTTCACCCAGCGAGGTGCCGACATGACGGGGGACCGGCTTTGGGAGACGCTCTATAACAGTTACCGGCTCTACATTCACGAGAAAAAGCAAGCCCGCCCACTCTCGACAAAACCACGCAGACGATGAAGCCTCGAAAGTCCATGATAGCAGCGATGGTATGCTTAGTGTGGATGGCACACTGCGCCGTCGCCCAGCCCAGCGAAGAACAGCAGAAGCGGTATCCGTTTGTGAACTATGCTGCCAACACACTACACTACGACAGCGGAGCCACGCGGATACGTGCATTTTTCGACCGCTGGCACACAATGGCCACAAATGGGAACGGCAGTGTCAGCATAGTGCACATAGGAGGCTCGCACGTCCAGGCCGGACTGCTGAGTAATACCATCCGCACTGGACTCTTGGCGACCCAACCCACCCTGGTAGGGCCGCGCGGCATGGTGTTCCCCTACTCCGCCGCTGCCAAGTGCAACAATCCGGCCGACTACCGCATTCACTGCCCCCAACCAGTGCTGTTGACGCGCAACGTGAGCAAAGAACATGCCGTAGCCTTGGGAGCGTGCGGCATTGCCGTCACAGCGCACGACATACCCACCGACATTCAGGTCGTGATGAACGAGCCCCACGTCGACTATCACACAAACCGCATCATACTAATAGGCCACAGCGAACAACCACTGATTCCACGGCTCCGTATAGACAGCGGCGACATTTACCCGACATACATCGACCAGCGGACCGACCGATATGTGTACACCCTTGGCCGTGACGTAGACTCTTTCGAGATTCATATTCCCTGCCGCGAAGGTGAGAGCTTCACTATAGGTGGGATATATCTCGACAACCGCCGTGACGGCATCACGCTGAGCTCGCTGGGTGTGAACGGAGCATCGGTGCCCGACTACCTGCGGTGCCAGCATTTCGTACGCGATATGCGCCTACTGCGGCCCGACGCCGTAGTGTTCGGCATAGGTATCAACGATGCCGTACCGCAGGACTTCGACACAGCCGCCTTCCGGCAGAACTACCTGCGCCTGACCGACTCCATACGCAGCATCAACCCCGACTGCGCATTCATATTCATAACCAACAACGACTCCTACCGCAAGACCGGACGACGGAGATACAAAGTAAACCGCAACGGAGAGCTGGCCCGTGAGGTCTTCTACCGTCTGGCCCACGATACCGGCGGAGCGGTGTGGGACCAGTTCGAGGTCATGGGCGGGCTGGAGTCGATGGACAAATGGTACAAGTCGGGGTTAGCCCGCGTAGATCGCGTGCACTTCACGGCAGCAGGCTACCGCCTGGTCGGCGCCCTGTTCACACAAGCCTTGCTGCAGGCCTACAACACAGAGACAGACCACACCACCACACTACCCTATGATCGATGACCTGCTGACATACCTGCGACAGCTGCTACAGTTTGACAGCACACACCCCCTACTCTTCACCCAGATCCACTTCTGGGTGTTCTTCCTGCTGGTCTATACCGTGTACTGCCTATTCTGCACCGGACGCCGACTGACCAAACACCGCAGGGTGGCCCGCAACGGATACCTCTTCATAGTGAGTCTGTTCTTCTACTATAAAACATCAGGCCTCTTCGTATTGCTCTTAGTCTTTTCCACCCTGGTGGGCTGGCTGCTTGGCATCGGCATGGACCGCAGCCTTTCGGCCTCACGACGCAAAGCCTATGCTACATTAGGTGTGACGCTCAACCTGCTCGTGCTTTGCTTCTTCAAGTATGCCTATTTCTTCACCGACATCTTCAACGCCACCTTCGGGACCGAGTACAGCATAGCCATCAAGATAATACTGCCGGTAGGCATATCCTTCTTCACCTTCCAGAACATCAGCTACATAGTTGACGTATACCGGAGAAAGATAGCTCATGTCGGCAACCCGCTTGACTTCGGCTTCTATACGGCCTTCTTCCCACAGCTTGTAGCCGGTCCTATATTACGGGCCGACCAGTTCGTGCCGCAGCTTTACAAGCCCTTCTTCCTCACGCGGCGCCAGTTTGGCATAGCCGTCTTCTGGATACTCAACGGCCTTGTGAAGAAGATAGTGTTGAGCGACTACCTGGCGGTGAACTTCGTAGACCGGATTTTCGAGAACCCCGCCCTCTACACCCCCTTTGAGAACTTCTCGGCACTGATGCTCTATTCGCTACAGGTCTATGCCGACTTCTCGGGCTATACCGACATAGCCATCGGCGTAGCCATGCTGATGGGCTTCTACCTGCCTCAGAACTTCAACTCGCCTTACAAAGCCCAGAACCCCACCGACTTCTGGCGGCGCTGGCACATGTCGCTCTCGCGCTGGCTGCGCGATTACCTCTACATACCTCTTGGTGGGAACCGCACATCAGGCTTCCTCTCCTACTTCCTCCTGTTCGCCATCCTCGCCATTGCCGCATTCCGCCTGCACAACACGGCATTCACGATAGCGGTGGTGACGATATGCCTCGTCATTGCGGCCCTGCTTGCCTTCCGCCCATCGCACCGTCGCGAGCTTGGCACCAACGTCAATAACATGGACACCATGCTTCTTGGCGGCCTGTGGCATGGAGCGTCATTCAACTTCATCACATGGGGCGGACTAAACGGCCTGGGCATACTGGTACATAAATGGTGGCGGCGGCAGAGTTGGACAACCCATATCGCCACCCTTGTAATCGTAACCATAGGACTACGCATAGGCACCGAGGTGGCAGACAGCCCGTTGCTGAGCATGCTACATTTCATTTCGCTTGTGTGCCTGATAGGCTACACCGTGCTCCACCTGCTTCCGCAGCAGACTCGCGGTACACGTGGCGCATGGGTGGTGTGGAGCACGCTGCTCACCTTCGTCTTCATCTCGTTCACTCGACTCTTCTTCCGGTCAGGGTCGAACCTTGACCCAGCCGAAGCCAACGAGATTGCCTGGCAGACAGCCTCGCTCATGGTGGGTCAGATAGGCTCACACTGGGACCTCGCCGTGATACCAGACGTGCTGAGCCACTACTGGCGTCCCTTCCTGCTCTTTGCGTTAGGCATGGCCGTCCACTGGCTCCCCGAGCGATTCAAACGCCGCTACCGCCTTTGGTTCGCCATGATGCCACTTTGGCTCATGACCCTCGCGACCGTACTCACCGCAGTGGCACTCTATCAGTTTGTCACCGCCGACTTGCAACCGTTCATTTATTTCCAGTTCTAAACCCCGCCCAGCCAATGAAAATAAGACAGACGTCCTACTCCAATGTGTTTGCCGTACTGGCCAACCTACTGCTGGTCTATATACTCTACATGGTGACCCGAGTGGCCTATGTGGCTGAAAACTGGCAACTCTTCGCGCCCACCTGGAGCGCCCTTGACATGGGCGACGTGCTGCGCGGCTCGCTCCGCTTCGACACCTCGGCCATCGTCTACACCAACGCCCTGTGGATAGTGCTCCTGCTTCTGCCATTGCACATAAAGGAGCGGTCCTGGTGGCACACCATGTGCAAGGCCATTTTCGTGACCATCAATACCGTAGGCCTGAGCATAAACCTTGTGGACGCCGTCTACTCGCAGTACACCGGACGCCGCACCACATGGTCGTTCTTCAGCGAGTTCAGCAACGAAGGCAACCTTGGCGGCATCTTCTTTGTGGAAGTAGGACGGCACTGGTATCTTCTAATGCTCGGCATAGCCCTCCTCGTCGCATTGCTGCTGCTCTATGTGAAACCCCATGGACACCCCGGGCGGCCGCTGTGGCGCTACTATGCCGTACAGACCGCAGCCCTGGCAGTGGCAATTCCGTTATCGATAGGCGGCATGCGCGGCGGCTTCACGACCGCCATCCGCCCCATCACCATCAGCAACGCCAACCAGTACGTCAACACCCCGACGGAGACGGCCATAGTCCTCAACACCCCCTTCTCACTTATCCGCACTGCCGGGAAGAGACCGTTCTCCGACCCTCACTACATGCCGGACAGCGAGATGGACAGCCTCTACACGCCCCTGCACAGTCCCAGCGGCCTCAACCAGAGAAACCGCAAAAACGTGGTCGTGCTTATCGTAGAGAGCTTCGGCCGCGAATATATAGGCTACTACAACCGAGGGCTTGACGGGGGCACTTACCGTGGGTTCACGCCCTTTGCCGACTCGCTGCTCGGAGTCTCGCTCACGTGGAGCCATACCTTCGCGAACGGACGCAAAAGCATTGACGGAATGCCCTCCATACTATCGTCGATACCGATGTTCGTCGAACCGTTCTTCCTCACGACGGCCTCACTCAACGAAGTGGGCGGCCTGGCCCGCTACCTGAGCGAGGAGGGCTACCAGACCGCCTTCTTCCACGGAGCGGAGAACGGCTCGATGGGGTTCCAGGCTTTCGCCCGGACCACCGGCTTCGAGCGTTACCTTGGCCGAACCGAATATGACGCCGACCCCGACTTCGGCGGGGAGGCCGACTTCGACGGCACCTGGGCCATCTGGGACGAGCCCTTCCTGCAGTTCTACGCGCAAAGCATGAGCCGGATGCAGGAGCCTTTCATGACGGCCGTCTTCACGGCCTCGTCCCACCATCCCTTTGTGGTGCCGGAGCAGTATGCCGACACCTTCCCAGCCGGCACGCTTCCGATGCACCGCTGCATCGGATATGCCGACCACGCACTGCGACGCTTCTTCCAGACAGCATCGCAGCAACCATGGTACAAGAACACTATATTCGTGCTCACCTCGGACCACACCAACCAAACGTCCCATGACGAATACCGCACCTCGCTGGGCCTGTTCTCGGCCCCGATACTCATCTTCGACCCCACGGGCGAGCTGCCGCGCGGCATGCAAGACGGCGTGGCGCAGCAGATAGACATCATGCCCACCCTGATTTCGCTGCTTGGGTGCGAGAGGCCATACATAGCCTTCGGAAAGAACCTTGTGGACATCGACTCCACCGAGCGAGACTGGGCTGTGAACTACAGTGGCGGCATATACCAATATGTCGACGGCGACTACGTGATACTCTTCGACGGCACACGTACGACAGCACTCTACAACTATGTCGCCGACCCACTCCAGAGCGACAACCTGCTCGGTACGATGCCCGAACGCGAAGAGCGCATGACACGACGACTCAAAGCCATCGTTCAGAGCTACATGCAGCGCATGACAAGCGACAGACTCACGGTAAAAAATGACTGCCAAACACAATAATCACGCGTATGTCGCGTACTTATTTGTTAGATATTAATCTTTAAGCCACAAAGTCATGAGAAAACAAATCCTGATTATGGCACTGATGCTGCTCGGTCTGGCAGGCGTCTCGGCCCAGACCGTACTACCCGACAGCACCTCCACGACCGATACCACAACCATAGAGAAGGCAGCGCCGTCCAGCGTCCCCACCCCCACCCTTGGCGGCGAGGACGAGGACGACGAAGAGAACGTCATAGGCGGACGCGTCGAGCGTCGGCAGCCGCGTGGCGTCGAGTTGCAACGCACCCCGTCCGACAAAGAGGCGAACATCCTTGGCATGCCGATATACTACGACACGTTGGGCAATGTCATCGGCGACGGCAGACCTACGCCCACTGGCGGCCACTACCGCCGACCCAAACACCATTACTTCAACAACCTGAGCGACCAATACTGTGGCTTCTTCTGCGAGGCCACGGGCATGATAGGGCCGGCCGACATTGCGGGCGGCTTCAACCTCACCTACCTGCCTGAACGCTGGGGTGCCTACGGATCGGCCCTGTTCGGCGTCAACCACAGCTACCTCACCGTGGGACCGGCTCTGCGCCTCTCGGGCTACGACAGCCGCTTGGACTGGCAGCTCTACAGCGGAATCGTCTTCGGCGGAATGCATGTCGGCGCGGAGGCTGGAGTGCGTTTGGCACTGCCGCAGCAGCGGAGCGACTTCTGCTGGTCGTCGGCCTCGATGGGCTTGGGCGTAATCAACGGCGACACGTACTTTACCTTAGGCCTCAGCCTTCAGATTGTGGCGTTCAGCACTTTGGGTCTGTTCTTATTGTGGTAATCCCATGGCGGAATACATTATTGACGAGAAGCGCGAAGCCCGCGAGATACAGGCCAAGTTCGAGGAACTGCTGGCGGCCTGCCGCGAGCTGAAACCGCTCACCAGCGACGAAGAGGCGCAGATTGTCCGCGCCTTCCAAATAGCCCGCAACGCCCACGAGGGCACGCGCCGCAAAAGCGGGGAGCCGTATATCTTCCATCCGCTGGCCGTGGCCATGATAGCCGTGAAAGAGGTCGGCCTCGGCCCGATAGCCGTGGTGTGCGCCCTGCTGCACGACGTGGTTGAGGACACCGACATCTCACTCGAGGAGCTGCGTATGCTCTTCGGCGACCGCGTAGCCACCATCGTAGACGGAGTGACGAAGATCGACGACGTGATGGTGATGCAGCAGACCGACAGCAAACAGGCCGAGAACTACCGCAAGATACTGCTGTCGATGTGCAACGACGCCTACGTCATCTTCCTCAAGCTCTGCGACCGGCTTCACAACATGCGCACCCTCGGCTCGATGCGAGACACCAAGAAGCTGGCCATTGCCAGCGAGACACAATATCTTTACATACCCCTCGCCCACCGACTTGGCCTGTACAATATCAAGACCGAGCTCGAGGAGCTGGTCATGCGCTACACCAATCCGGACAAATACGCCGAGATTGCGGCCAAGATAGCGGCCACGGCCGGTACCGAGGAGCGTCTGGCCGAGTGCCTTGTACGCCCTGTCCGCGAGCTGCTCGACCACCACGGCTACCACTACACGATAAAGACACGAGTCAAATCGGTATACAGCTGCTGGAAGAAGATAGAGAACAAGCACGTCGACTTCGAGGAGATATACGACCTCTACGCGATGCGCATCATACTGAAGGATGTGCCGCGCGAGCAGGAGAAAGAGGAGTGTTTCAAGATCTACGCCCTCATCTCGGGGCAGTTTCCGCCCAACCCGACACGCTTCCGCGACTGGATTACACGGCCGAAGAACAACGGCTACGAGAGCCTTCAGACCACGGTGATGACCCCCATAGGACGGTGGGTAGAGGTGCAGATACGCACCGAGCGGATGGACACCATCGCCGAGAAAGGCATGGCCGCCCACTTCCTCTACAAGGAGGCCCACCCGGACGAGCAGCTCGACTCGAACCCCGTCGAGGAGTGGCTGCAGCAGATACGCACCTCGCTCGAGCAGAGCGACAAGAGCGCCCTCGACCTGGTCGAGGAGTTTAAGGAGACCCTTTACACCAAAGAGATATACCTCTTTACCCCCGCCGGCAAGACCGTGGTGTTGCCCAGCCGCAGCACGGTGCTCGACTTTGCATACGCCATCCACAGCGCCTTGGGACAGCACTGCATCGGCGCGAAGGTGAACGCACGCCCCGCCGCCATCGGCTACCGCCTGCACACCGGCGACCAGGTGCAGGTGCTCACCTCCAAGAAGACCCTGCCCCAGCCAGAATGGCTCGACCAGTGCCAGACGCCGCGTGCAAAAGAGGCCATCAAGGACTTCCTGCGACAGCAGAAGAAAGAGTATGTCGGCGAGGGCCGCCGCAAGCTGGCCCAGTACTACAACAACCTGCACCTGAAGGACAACCGCCAGAACTTCGGCCAGCTGAAGCGCTTCCTCAACCAGAAGAGCGACGTGGACCTGTACTACGACATAGCGGTAGGCACCATCAGCGAGCACCAGGTGGCCGAGTGCTTCGGCAAGGCCCGTCCGGCGCCAAAACTTTTCTTCCTCGCCCCCTACAAGGACCTCTTCGACAACAAGTCGGATAACGGGCAGGGCCATGGCGACGAGGTGTCGCCCACGCCGTTCCTGCTCGACCACGAATACGAAGACCTTCCCACCGAGACGGCGACGTGCTGCAAGCCGGTCCCCGGCGACCAGGTTGTAGGCATCGTGCAGGACGGCAAAATCATGGTCCACCGCACGGGCTGCAAGATAGCCATGGACGAGATGGCCAGCCACGAGAACCACATAGTGCGAGCCAAGTGGCGTCCCGGCGAACAACTGTCGCTGCTCACCGGCATAGCCCTTACGGCCATAGACCGCAAAGGCCTGTTGCAGGAGATCACCGGTCACATCTCGGACGAGATGGACCTGAACATGCGCGCCATCACACTGGAAGCCTCGGAGGGTGTGGCCCGCGGCATCATCATGCTCTACGTCACCGACGTAGACAAGCTCAACGGCCTCATAGACAAACTGAAACACATAGACGGCATCGAGGACGTGCACCGCATCTGACACTGCCACACAAGACAAGAACCATGAACGAGCAGCAAACCGCCTTCCAACGACTGTCCGACATACTGGACACCCTGAGACAGGAGTGCCCCTGGGACCGCAAGCAGACCATCAAAAGCCTGCGCTACCTCACCATCGAGGAGGTCCACGAGCTGAGCGAAGCCATAGTGGAAATCGAGAACCTGAAGGCGAAGGCCGAGAGTGGCGAGGCAGACAGCGCCAAGGCAGAGGCACAGTCGTCGACGCTCAACTACCAATTCATGAAGGAGCTGGGCGACATAGCGATGCACATTCTATTCTACTGCAAGCTGGCCGAGGAGCAGGGGCTCTTCACCACGGCCGACGTGTACAACACCGTGTGCGATAAGCTCATAGACCGTCATCCCTTTATATACAACAAAGAGCAGTACCACGGAGAGAGCTGGGAGCAGCTGAAGATGAGGGAACGCGACCACCGCAGCGTGCTGGAAGGGGTGCCGGATTCGCTCCCCTCGCTGGTCAAGGCAGTGCGCATGCAGGAGAAGGTGGCCGGGCGCGAAACCGGCAGGCCCGACGGCGACATCGGGATAGCCGCGCCGACGGCTGAGCCGCTTCCGACCGACGAGGAGTCGATTGGCGACATGCTCTTCGCCGTCGTCGACTGGGCCCGTCGCCACGGCATCAACGCCGACGACGCACTCTGCGCCGCCAACCGCCGCTTTCGCGAAAGCATTGATTGAGGGAGTGTGGGAATGTGTGGAGATTTCTATCGGCCCCAGCTGTCGCGGTCGAGTGAACGGTATGTAATCGCCTCGCGCAGGTGGTCGGGGGTTATGTCGGGGCTGGCGTCGAGGTCGGCGATGGTGCGGCTGACGCGCAGGATGCGGTCGTAGGCGCGGGCGGAGAGACCGATACGGTTCATGGCCTGTTCCATGATGGTGCGGCATTCGTCGGAGAGGGCGCAGTGTTCGCGAGTGAGTTTACTGGACATTTGAGCATTGCAGTGTATGCCCGGATTGCCGCGGAAGCGAGCGGTCTGTATGGCCCGTGCCGCGAGCACACGTTCACGGATGGCGGCGCTGCTTTCGGCGCGGCCTTCCCTGTTGAGCTGGCTCACGGGGACGGGAGTGACCTCGATGTGCAGGTCGATGCGGTCCATCAGCGGGCCGCTGACCTTGCTGAGGTAGCGCCTCACGGCGCCGGCGGGGCATGTGCACTCCACGGTGGGGTGGTTGTAGTAGCCGCAGGGGCAGGGGTTCATGGCGGCGATGAGCATG
>CAMVAA010000036.1 GCA_947165345.1 uncultured Bacteroidales bacterium | reverse complement strand
TACTCTTCCTCGTTGGCGGCTTCCTCGTAGGCTTTGAGGAGGGCCTGCTGGACGTCGGCGGGGACGAGCTCGTAGCTGCTGAAGGTCATGGTGAAGGTACCGCGGCCGCTGGTGAGGGAGCTCAGGGCGGTGCAGTAGCGGTTCATCTCGGCCAAGGGGGCCTTGGCTTTCAGCGTGGTGTACTTGCCTTCGGCATCCATGCCCATGACGATGGCGCGACGACCCTGAAGGTCGGTCATGACGCCACCCTGGGCCTCGGTGGGCACGGTGACAGCGATGTCGTAGATAGGCTCCTTGATCTTCGGGGCAGCCTGCTTGAAGGCCTCGCGGAAGGCGGTACGGCCGGCAATCTTGAAGGCCGTTTCGTTGGAGTCCACGGGGTGCATCTTACCGTCGTAGATGTTGACGACGATGTCGCGGGCGTAGGAACCGGTCAGAGGACCCTGCTCCATCTTCTCCATGATACCCTTGAGGATGGCGGGCATGAAGCGGGCGTCGATCGAACCACCCACGATGCAGTTGTTGAAGACCAGCTTGCCGCCCCACTCCAGCGGATACTCCTGGGTGTCGCGGATGGGGTACTTGGTCTGGTTGGGCATGCCGTCGTAGTAGGGCTCGATGAGCATGTGCACCTCGCCGAACTGGCCGCTGCCACCGGACTGTTTCTTGTGGCGGTACATAGCCTCGGCGCTCTTGGTGATGGTCTCGCGGTAGGGGATGTTGGGGGCGGTGAAGTTGACGGCCAGCTTGTACTGGTTCTCGAAGTACCATTTCACGGTGTTGAGGTGCAGCTCGCCCTGGCAGCCGAGGATGACCTGGCGCAGCTCGCGGCTGTTCTCAAGGGTGAGGGAGCGGTCGTAGGTGACGAGGTCCTTCAGGGCGGCGCCGACCTTCTCGTCGTCGTTGCTGTTGGCGGCCTTGACGGCGACGGTGTAGATAGGAGTCGGGAACTGAATCTCCTCGACGATGTCGTCGGTGTTCTTCGGGGTGGTGAGGGTATGGTTGATCTTGACGTCTTTCAGTTTGATGGTGCAGACGATGTCGCCGGCGCAAGCCTTCTCGACGCGCTGGCGGTTGCTGCCGCTGCACACGAGGACCTGGCTGACGCGCTCCTTGCTCTGGTTGCAGGCGTTGACAACATCCTGAGCCTCGGCCAGCTCGCCGTCGAAGATACGGAGATAGCTTATCTCACCGAGGTTCTTGTCCTTGGCGCTCTTGAAGCAGAAAGCCACGGTGGGGTTGGCGCCGTTGCTCTTCAGCTCCTTGCCGCCCTTGGTCTTCTTGGCGTCGGCCACCTCGCAGGGAGCGGGGACGTTCTGGCAGATGAACTCCAGCAGACGGTTGACGCCGAAGTTCTCCTTGGCGGAGGTGCAGAGGATGGGGAAGAGGTCGCGCTTGTCGATAGCGAGCTTCAGGGCCTGGGTGAGCTCTTCGGGGGTGAGGTCGCCGTTCTCGAAGTATTTCTCCATCAGGGCGTCGTCGGCAGCGGCGGCTTCCTCGACGAGGGCCATGCGCATCTCCTCGGCCTTGTCGGCATACTGCGAGGGGATGTCAGCCTCGGTCATCTTGCCATCGGTGAAGGTGAACATCTTGTTGGCCACGATGTCGACCACCTGGTTGAAGCCCAGGCCGGCGTTGGTCGGGAACTGGAGGACGGTGCACTTGCCACCGAAGAAGTCCTTGAGCTGGTTGACGCTCTCGTCGAAGTTGGCCTTCTCGGCGTCGAGGTGGTTGACGACGAAGATCATGGGGGTGTCGAGCTTAGCAGCGTAGCGGTTGGCGATCTCGGTGCCGACCTCGACGCCGCTCTGTGCGTTGACCACGACGACGGCGGCCTCGACCACGTTCAGCGCGCTCACGAGCTCGCCCTGGTAGTCGGCGAAGCCGGGCACATCGAGGATGTTGACCTTCTTGCCACCGAATTCGGTGTACATGAGGGTGTTCTCCACGGAGTAGCCGCGGTCGTGCTCGATGTCGCGATAGTCGCTGATGGTGTTCTTGCTGTCCACGCTGCCACGGCGGTTGATGAGGCCGCCGCAGAAGGCCATAGCCTCAGCCATAGTGGTCTTACCGCTCTTGGCGCCGCCCACGAGGGCGATGTTACGAATGTCCTGAGTCTGATAAATTTTCATTGTTGCTTCTATTAATTTATTTCTTCTTTATTGCACTATGTTACAATAGCATAGGGCACATCATACCAGCCGATGGCTCCATGCATTGGAGCGGCAAAGATACGAAAAATATTTCAATTGTAAGAAGAAAAATGCGCTGCATGTCAAAAAAACATGCAGAGGGGTGGTACAGGGCACCACAGGGGGCCTATTCGGTGATGGAAACGTTGGTGTTGCCGGTAACAGTGCCCTTGTTGCCTCCACCATAGACGTTGCCGAAAACCTCTGTATTGCCCTTGAGAATGACATTGGTGTTACCACCCACGGCGCTCTCCTCGCCACCTCCGAAGACATTACCCGTATCCTCGTCGCCAGTCACCGTGCCTATCTTGCTGCTACCGTCGATGGTGAGGGAAACATCGCCCGTGACGGTGCCGAGGGTGGTGAGGTCTTCTGTGGTGTAGAGTATATGGTTGGTCTTGTCAATACCGGTAGCGGTACTGTTGACGGTGGCCCGTTGTTCCCAAGTGTAGGTGGTGGTGACGCCCTTGACGGCGGTGCGGTAAGTGCCGAGGTCGCTATAGTAGAGAGGTTCCACACGGTAGCCGATGCTGTCGACCTCAACGGTAGGCAGCGAGGCGGAGAACCCGGAGCCGTACACATTGCCAAGCACGGTACAGTCGGTGAGCGTGGAGGTGACAGTGCCATCCACCTTGCCAAGGCTTCCGCCGCCGTAGAAGTTGCCCGTGACGGTGCATCCCGTCAATGTGGAGGTGACGTCGTGTGTAGTAGCCAGCGAGAACTTCACGTACTCGACAAACAGTCGTGCCACGTTGCTGGCGTTACCCGACATGGGGATAAACTGGTAGTTGATTTGTGTGGAGATACCGGCATGTGTCGCATTCCAATCCTGCTTGTATTCAGACTTTACCCAGTTGTTCCATTCGATATTCTGTACATTGCTTTTGTTCGACGGGGCGCGGCGGCTGTATGAATTGCCGCCGTAGCCGGCGCCGAAGTAGGTGCCGAAGGTGCAGCCCGTGGCGGTGGTAACGACTGTCTTGCCCGACGACATGTCGCCGAATTTGGGTCCGCCGCAGAAGAGGGTCACATGGCTGTTGCTTATGGTGGTGGTGATATTGCCAATGACCGGGTTGGCGGCGTTGATGCCCCCGCCGTAGAATTCCTCGATGTCGGCATGGTCTATCTGCCAGGTGATGTTGCCCTTGCCGTCGGTGCTGCCAATGCCCTCCATGCCGGCTCCGGCCACAATGCCAAAGCGCCCGCCGTTGATATAGCACTCCGCGTTATCATCATACTTCGTCGCATCGGCGCGGTAGAGGCCGGTGAGGTAGAACTCGTCATAGTCACCGCCGGTGACGGAGATGGGCGGATGGGGTGTGGGGTTCGGGTAGTCCTGGTGCACGCCGATGTGGAACTCCTTGAACCACACGTTGTCGCCCACATAGAAGTAGGAGGTGCGGTCGCCGGCGTCACCGCTGCTGTTGGCGGCACCCTGAGAGGAGACCCACTGCTCGATGACGCCGCCGTGCAGGATGATGGGCTTCTTGACACGGTCGTTGGGGCTGTACTCGAACTGGGTGACGCGGAAGAGTCCGGTGTTGGTCACCTCGAACCAGCCGCGGGGCTTGGGAATACCGAAGTTGTAGGAGCCAGTGCCGCCCGTCGACTTCTGCGTCATGCCGAAGCCTGGGACGCTTAGGAAGTCGACCCTCATGGGGTGCAGGAATGTGCGGCTGTCAAAGCGCAGGATATAGCAGTAGTCGGGCTCGTTGTCTTTGTCGAGGTCGATGGACATAAGGGTGTAAGGTACATCTTTGCTGTTTGAAATGCCGTTATACTGATGGTAGTTGCCCACGAAGACCACGGCATAGTCGTAGACGGTGTGGTTTTTGTTGATTGAGAGTGCCGTGATGGCATTGCTGATAGCGCTGTAGACGCGCAGGGTGAGGCTCTCGCTGCCGAATGTGAAGATGTGGTCGGTATTGTTGGTGAACCATTGTCCTCCGCCCACGGTCCCGACGTTGTACCTGGTGCCCATGCCGGTGTTGTAGACAGCGTCGCGATAGTTGTCGGCCACAAAGGCGGCCTTGGCCCAATAGGGCTTGATGGTGATGGCGGTGACGCCTTCGGGCACATCCCAGTAGTCGCCCTGGTTGAAGATGCGGCCGCTGACGCTGTAGAGGTCCTTGTTGGTGCAATTGCGGTCGGCGTAGTTATAGTAGGGGGCGTCGGCTGGCGTGTTGTCGTTGGCGGGGACGGAGAAGGTGCCGGCGGTGCCGCCCTCGATAGAGGTAATCATCCAGCCCACTACCACGCGGTTGCCGCTGTAGTTCTTGGTGCCCACGTCATTGTAGTAGGGCAGCTGTACCTTGGCATAGTTGAAGTTGAAGTGGTCGGGGTCTTTGTCGGTGATGATGAGAGTGGTGTCGGCGGTGGTGATGGTGGCGCCTTCGGGTTTCTCGAACACTGCGCCGTTGCCTATCTCGATGTGTACCGCCAGGGTGCCGAGTTGCTGGCCTTTGTTGCGGTTGGCCTCGGTGCCGTCATATACAGTCGTGCTGGGTTGGTAGTTCACCACCGAGGGGTAGCGGCCCCACTTCATGAGCACGGGGTAGGGATGGTCGCTGCCGATGCTGTCGGGCAACATGACCCACTTCATGATCAAGGCGGTGTCGGTCACATTGCCGGTGACCCACCAAGCCGACATTTCGCGGTGACCGTTGAGCAGCTGACGGAAGAACTCAAAGCGCTGCAGGAAGCGTGTTTCGGCCAGCAAAGCGCAGTTATAGTTTACGCCGGTGGGCTGCACATAGGAGGCTTCGGCTCGGAAGTAGTTGAAGTTACTCAAGCCGTTGGCGTCCTTGTTGACGATGCTGGTGCCGTTGTAGATGGGCGAGCGGCTGGTGGTGGCGTTGGTGTCGATGTCGCCGTAGAACATGCAGGCGAAGACCATCGAGCGCAGGTTGTTCTTATTGGTTCCGTAGTTGTTGTAGCCCACAAGGCCGCCCACTCTGTTGCCTCCGGTGATGTCGGCGTAGGAGTAGCAGTTCACCACGCGTGGATTGTTGGTATCGTTGCTGTTGCCGTCGAGCAGGCCCACCAGACCGCCGCAGCAGTCGGTGGCGTCGGTGGCCGTCGAGGTGCCGGTGCTGCCCACCGAGCCCGAGAGTATGCCCACGTTGTAAATGCGGGCCGAGCCGCTCGCCACGCAAGCCACGGCGCCCACCTGGCCGCTCTGGCTGATGTTGACACCCTCCAGCACCAGGTTGCGGACCGTGCCGGTGAGGGTGGTGAAGAGAGGCTCGGTGAGGCCGCTGATGCGGTAGGGCATGTGGGTTGTGGGGTCGATGTCGGCCTCGAGGGTGCCGTTGAAAGTGCTCACGCCGGGCGTGCCACCGCTGATGTCGGCCGTGATGACATAGTGACCTGCTGCGTTGGTGATGCTTTCAAGAGATGTGATGGGGGTCTGTGCCGCTGCCCCCCAGACGGAGAACAGGAATGCGACGAGAGGGATTGAGCGTAGGAGTGTGCGGCGGATGTTGTTTGATGAAAATGGTGGCAGTGAATGAGTTGTGTTTAGTGTCATGATATGTTGAAGATTTGCGACAGTCGGTAGTCATTGGCACATGCTTCGATGGATGGGCGTGTCGTAAGGGGCTGTCCTATATTGTTGTATTGAAATAAAGGGATAGTGGTTTCATACCCAATAAAACCAACCTTCGTTTTTTGTAGCCAGATGTCAGATTGCTGCGGAGCGTAGTATGCCGGGAGGTTGGAGGGGGTTGGTTGTTTGATTGAGTGATGGTTATGCATAATATGAATTATGGGTTAGTAGGTGCAAAGATACATTTTTTTTCATTAAGTAGGAAATTTTTGGGGTTGAAACGGAGAAAAAGGGGGGAGAAAATTGAAAATTGAAAATTGAAAGTTGAGAATTGAGAATTGAGAGTTGAAAATTTTTTTGGGGGAGGGGAGACAGTAGGCAGTAGTTAAGTAGTTAAGCCGAATGTACGGGGGAAAAGGAAATTGATAATTGAAAGTTGAAAATTGATAATTGGGGGGCGGGGGAAATTGAAAATTGAGAGTTGAGAATTGAAAATTTTGGGGTATGGGGGGGTAGAGAGGGGGTAGAGAGGGGGTAGAGAGGACCCAGAGAGGACCCAGAGAGGACCCAGAGAGGGGGTAGAGGGGACCCAGAGAGGGCCCAGAGAGGGGGTAGAGAGGGGGTAGAGAGGGGGACTTTTTTGTGCTGGGGGTGAGAGGGGGGCACAATAAAAGGGGATGGAGTACGTTAAAGGTCCGATATGGGCATCATAGCACGACAGAGCATCAAGGGGGCGATGGCCAACTACCTTGGGGTGGCGATAGGGTTCGTCACCACGTTCTTTGTGGTCACGCGGATGCTGACCACGGAGGAGGTGGGGCTGACGCGGGTGATGGTGGACGCGGCGATGCTCTTCTCGGCCATAGCGCAGCTGGGCACCAATGCCTCGATAGTGCGGTTCTTTCCATGGTTCAAGAGTGGCGGCAACCACCACGGCTTCTTCGGTCTGGCGATGCTGCTGCCGCTGGCGGGATTTGCGCTGGTGGGGACGGTGCTGCTGCTGTTCCGCGGGAGGATAGAGGCGGTGTACAGTGTCAACTCGCCGTTGCTGACCGACTATTTCCACCTGCTGCCGATGCTCATCTTCTTCGTGCTCTACCTGACGGTGTTCGAGACCTGCTCGTCGGTGCTGATGCGCATCACGGTGCCCAAGATGGTGCGTGAGGTTGGCGTGAGGCTTTTCACGCTGACGGCCTACCTGCTGTACGGCTACCGCCTTGTCACGCTGGACGCCTTCGTGTGGCTTTTCTGCGGCGGCTACGGGCTGGCTATGCTGCTGGGCCTCTTCTATCTGCTGAAGATAGAGCACTTCCGGCTGGGTATCTTCCGGGTGGACTGGCGCCACCTGCGGGGCACGGGCCTTGCGGGCGACATGGTGCGCTACACCCTCTTCATGACGGCCACGGTGCTGGCGGGCAACATACCGCTTTTCAACTCGCTCTTTCTCGGAGCCAAGGTGGGGCTGGCGCTGACGGGTGTGTACACCATAGCGTCGTATATCGCCAATGTGGTCGAGGTGCCCTACCGGTCGCTGGGCGCCATTTCGCGGCCGGTGATAGCCACGGCCGTGAAGGAGGGCGACTGGGCCGAGGTGAAGCGGATGGGACGGCAGGTGAGCCTGCACCAGATGATGTCGAGCCTCGTCATCCTGTATATCATCTACATCAACCTGGATACCCTCTTCGCCCTCATACCCAACGGCGAGGACTATGCGGGAGGCAAGATGGTGGTGGTGGTGCTGGGGCTGTCCAAGGTCCTCAACACGTCGCTCTCGGTCTGCACGGACATCCTGAACTTCTCGAAGCACTATGCCTGGAGCCTGGTGTATATCGCCGTGTTGACCCTCACGGCCATAGGGCTCAACAATGTCCTCATCGACGACGGAGCCATAGAAGGGGCGGCCGGAGCCACGCTGCTGGCCTATGCGATATACTTCGCCCTGCTGGTGTGCCACCTGCAGATGCGGCTCGGAGGGGTGAATGTCTTCAGTCTGGGGCAGGCCAAGATGGCGGCCGTCATGGTCGTCATGACGGCGGCCTATATGGGCTGGACGGCGGTGGTGGAGCCCGCATTGGGGCTGGGCCTCATAGGCGGTGCCGTGGTGCGCACGGCGGTGCTCGGCGGGCTGCTGGCGGCGGCGGTGCTGGGATGGAAGGTGTCGCCGACGGTGAACGCCATGGCGGCGCGCCTGCTGCCGCAAAGGAATAGCAAAGAAAACAAGAAATAAACCGATAGACGATAACATGTTAGAGAAACTCGAAGCGATATATGCCCGATACCAGGAGATAGAAGGGCAGATGAACGACCCGCAGGTCACGGCGGACATGAAGCGATATGTGAAGCTCAGCAAGGACTACAAGGACCTGCAGCCGGTGGTGAAAGCCTATCACGAGTACAAGGCGCTGCTCGACAGCATAGCGGAGTGCCGCGACCTGCTGGACAACGAGAAGGACGCCGAGCTGAGGGATATGGCGAAGGAGGAGCTTGCAGCCGCCACGGCGCGGCGTGAGAAGATGGAGGACGAGATCCGCATACTCCTCATCCCCGCCGACCCGCAGGATTCGAAGAATGCCGTGGTGGAGATACGCGGCGGCACGGGCGGCGACGAGGCGTGCCTCTTTGCCGGCGACCTGTTCCGCATGTACACCCGCTTCTGCGAGAAGAAGCACTGGAAGATAGAGGTCAACGACTTCAACGAGGGCACCGCTGGCGGCTACAAGGACATCTCGTTCACGGTGAGCGGTGACGGAGTGTACGGGCTGCTGAAGTACGAGAGCGGCGTGCACCGCGTGCAGAGAGTGCCGGCCACCGAGACGCAGGGCCGCATCCACACGTCGGCGGCCGGAGTGGTGGTGCTGCCCGAGGCCGAGGAGTTCGACGTAGAGCTCAACCCCGCCGACATCAAGAAAGAGATATTCTGTGCCTCGGGTCCCGGCGGTCAGAGTGTGAACACCACCTACAGTGCCGTGCGCCTCACCCACGTGCCCACCGGCATCGTGGTCAGCATGCAGGACCAGAAGAGCCAGATCAAGAACATGGAGAAGGCAATGGCGCTGCTGCGCACGAGGCTCTACGAGCGCGAGTACAACAAGTACATGGAGGAGATGAGCAGCAAGCGCAAGACCATGGTGGCCACCGGCGACCGCAGCGAGAAGGTGCGCACCTACAACTATCCCCAGAGCCGTGTGACGGACCACCGCATAGGGTGGAGCATGCACAACCTGCCGGCCTTCATGGACGGTGACATAGAGGACTGCATCGAGGCCCTGCAGCTTGCCGAGAACGCCGAGAAGCTGAAGGCGTCGGTGGGGTGAGAGTTAAGAGTTATGAGTTAAGAGTTATGAGTTAAGAGTTAAGAGTTAAGAGTTAAGAGTTATGGGTTAAGAGTTATGAGTTAAGAGTTAAGTGTTTAGTTGCTTATGAAGAGATATATTGTAGTGCTGGTGGCGATGGTTTGTTTGTTGCCGCTGGCTGCGCAGGGACAGAAGGGCAAGACGGCCGTGGAGTTCGACGCGGCCACGTTGCCTGAACAGCTGGAGGCGTGGATGAACAAGAGCACCTCCGACAGCGACAAGCAGAAGGAGAACAGCCGCACGGTCAATGCCTTCAAAGCCTCGTACGGTGCCATGGACGCCGCCATGCAGCAACGCGTGACGGCGGTGATGGACTATGCCGTGGGGAGCAAAATGAAGGGAAACCCCGAGGTGTGTACGGTGGTGCGGGTGCTTACGGCCTACGCTACGGCCCCGGGCGGGGCGCAGAACCTGGACGCCTGGGTGTCGGCCATGGAGATGATGCGCCGCAAGGGTGCCAAGGCCAAGGCGGCGCTGGAGTTCGTGGACTTCAGCGATGCCCTGCTCGCGGAGAGGGTCCTCTACCGCTCGAACTCGTGCGAGTGGCGTCTGGATGCCGGAACCCCCTTCCGGCTGGTTCCCGAGGGGAACAAGACGATGGTGTATGTGGACTCGCCGACGGTGCTGCACTATGCGTCGAACAAGGACGCCGGCACCATCAGCGGCACCACGGGGCGCTACGACTACAAGGAGAACGAGTGGAGAGGGCGCGGCGGCCGGGTGGACTGGAGCCGCACGGGTCTCGGCGCGG
Organism: uncultured Bacteroidales bacterium; assembly: GCA_947165345.1. GTDB lineage: Bacteria > Bacteroidota > Bacteroidia > Bacteroidales > P3 > Colimorpha. Next base: position 7,455 of record CAMVAA010000036.1, on the reverse strand, counting down.
AGAGCTGCTATGCCGACCTGGCGACCTACAAGGCGGAGACCAAGTTCCCCAAGTTCACGGCGGACAGCGTGAGCTTCGTCAACACGCACTACTTCTCGGAGCCGATATCGGGCCGCATAGAAGAGGCCATCAGCGTTCCGGTAGAGCCTGAGAAATACAGCTATCCGCGCTTCCGCAGCTACCAGCGCGACTTCGTGATACCAAACATCGTGCCCGACGTGGACTACCACGGCAGCTTCATGATGAACGGGTCGAAGTTCATCACCGCCTCGAGCAAGCACCAGGCCTCGCTGGTGTTCCGGCGCAACGGGAAGAGGCAGCTCGCCGTCACGTCGACGAAGTTCGTCATCACGCCCGAGCGGGTGGTCAGCGACAACGCCACGGTGTCGCTCTATGTGGGCGATGAGGACTCGATTACGAACACCGGCGTCACGGTGCGCTACCAGCTTGGCGAGCGGCGCCTGCAGATAATCAACGACCCCAAGCGCAACTTCTACAGCCCGTATATCGACACCTACCACGAGATGGACATTTACAGCGACGTCATCACGTGGCGCACGGACGGCGACGGGGTGGAGTTCTCGACCCTCAACACGGGCACCACGGGCAACAACGTCACCTTCGAGAGCAGCAACTACTACTCCTACCGGAAGTACCGCGAGATACAGGGTATCGACGCGGTGAGCCCGGTGAGGAGGGTGTACGACTTTGTAGGGGACGGGAGCTACACCTTCTCGGCGGCGCGCTTCTCAGACTATATAGGGCTCGACATGAGCCAGACGCTGCTCATGATACACAACCTGGCCCACCACGGACTGGTGACGTACAACGAGCACAGCGGCCGTGTGACCATGAAGGAGAAGCTGGTGGACTACGTGAAGGCTTTCGCCAAAGCCAAGGGCTACGACTACGACGCCCTGTCGCTGGAGTCGTCGATCACGTCGCAGCAGAGGGGTGCCAACGCCACGCTCAGCCTGGACGACAGCAAGCTGGTGATGCGTGGAGTGGAGAGCTTTGTGGTGAGCGACAGCCAGAGGGTGGTGGTGTATCCGCGCGGCGGGAAAGTCACGGTGGGCCGCAACCGGTCGCTGGCCTTCGGCGGGCGCCTGGACGTCAGCAAGTTCACCTTCTTCGTCACCGACGCCACGTTCGACTACGAGCACTATAAGTTCGAGCTGCCGCAGGTGGACTCGATGTTCTTCTATGTGCCCATGTTCGACAATCCGGACACGGTGCACCTGGTCATGACGCCGCTCTACGGCCTGGTGGGCGACCTGCTGGTGGACAAGCCTGACAACCACAGCGGCCTGAAGAGGAACAAGCAGTACCCCATATTCAACAGCAAGGAGAACAGCTATGTCTACTACGACAAGCGCGAGATCCGCGAGGGCCGCTATGACCGCAACCGCTTCTACTATACGCTGCACCCGTTCACGGTGAAGAGCCTGGTGAGGTTCGAGATAGACAGCGTGCAGTTCAACGGGATGCTCAATTCCGGCGGCATCTTCCCGGACATCACATACCCCCTCACGGTGCAGAGGGACTACTATCTGGGCTTCCGGATAGAGACGCCGGCCGGCGGCTATCCCGCCTACGGCAACCGCGGCACCTACCGCCGCACCATATCGCTGGACCACGGAGGCCTGCAGGGCACCGGCGAGTTGGACTACCTGGCCTCGCACTCCACGTCGCAGAACTACCTCTTCCTGCTGGACTCGATGTCGTGTACGGCTGACACCTTCTATGTGAAGGAGGAGGGCGGCTTCCCGGAGGTGCACGGCGGGCGGGTCAACCAGCGCTGGCAGCCATACGCCGACTCGATGTCGGTGGCCACGCTGGCCAAGGGACGACCGCTGAGCATGTATCGCGGCGAGGCGGAGATGCGCGGGCGGTTCGACATCATGCCCGACCACGCTGGCGGCGCCGGCACGGTGAAGGTTGGCGACGCGACGTTGGTGTCGCGGTCCTTCGCCATGGCCTCGAGACAGATGGACGCTGCGGTGTCGGACTTCACGCTGCGGAGCCGCGTGTTTGACGAAGTGGCCTTCACGGCCAAGGACGTACGGTCGCAGGTGGACTACGACGGCCGCACGGCGGAGCTGCGGATGCCCGACGGGCCGCAGCGCACCGAGCTGCAGCTGGTGCGGCAAGAAGCCTATGCCGACCTGTTCACATGGCACATGGACCGCAAGACGCTGGAGCTGGCCAACTCGCAGCGCCCCTCGGACGAGGGAATGGCCGCCATGGACCTGAGGATGCGCCTGGCCAAGGGCGCCGACATGCCGGGAGTGCGCTATGTGAGCACGGATCCGGAGAAGCAGGGGTTGACGTTCCACTCGGTGCGCTCGACCTACCGCTACGAGAGCGGCGACCTCTCGGCCGACGGAGTGTACCGCATCGACGTGGCCGACGCCGCCGTGGCTCCGGCCGCGGACACGTTGCACGTGGACAAGGGAGGCCAGGTGCGGGCCCTGCGCGAGGCGCAGCTCGTCTTCGGCCGCGACAGCGCGTACCACCTCGTGAGCCGTGCCAACCTCGTGGTGGCCGGTGCGAACAGCCTCAGCGGCACGGGCCACATGGAATACACGGGCGACCCGGCGCAGATGCAGCACCTCTATATGGACAAGATATACGTCTCGCCGAGCGGGCACACCATAGCCGAGGGCACGATAGCCGACAGCGCGAGCTTCAGGCTGAGTCCCGCATTCGAGTTTGCGGGCAAGGTGAGCGCCGACGCTTCGAGCCGGTGGATGTACTTCGACGGCGGCATACGCCTCATACAGACATGCCTGCCGAGAGAGCAGCTGGGACTGCTGGCCTACAAGGGCTATACGGACCCGGAGCACGTGTACATACCGGTGGCCGAGGTGGCCAGCGACAAGTACGGGCGCCGGATGGCGACGTCGCTGCTGATGGACAAGAACACGCTGCGGCCGCATCCCGCCTTCCTGACGGGCGAGAAGGTGGTGGACAACGAGCTGCTCTCGGCGCACGGAGTGCTGACCTGGCTTCCGGACAAGAGCCAATACATGATAGGGTCGGAGGACAAGGTGTCGAACCCGGACGCCGTGGTGGAGCCCTATCTGGCCATGAACACGGGCAGCTGCTCGGTGGAGGGCGAGGGTCCGGTCACCTTCGCGATGCGGAAGACGCAGGCTTCGCTGTACGCCTACGGCATGGCGGAGCTGAGCATCAAAGACAACGACCCGGCGGACCACTTGGCGACGGTGTTTGGCATAGACTTCCCGATAGACCGCGAGGTGGTATCGGCGATGGCGGACGCCCTGAAGGACGACCTGCGGACCTCGGAGTCGACGCCGTCGACGAGCGCCGTGATGCACCACGCGCTGGTGTACCACCTTGGGCTGGACCGCGGCACGTCGGCCTATGTGGAGTACAGCGCGACGGGTGTGCTGGCCTCGGTGCCGAAGGAAATGAGGAACATGCTTCTGTTCGACAACGTGCGGTGGCAGTACCACCCGGCCGTGGGCATCTACTACGACGGGCGAGCCAACCTTGTGGCGACGGACGACCGCAGCATGAGCCTCAACGTGAAGCTGCGCGCCCAGATTGTTAAACGCGGCCTGTCGCAGCAGATGACCTTCTATGTGGAGGCGGCGAAGGACCACTGGTACTTCTTCCGCTACGAGACGGCGTCGGGTCAGCTGACGATATACAGCTCGATGGGGACGTGGGTGGACCGCATCAAGGCCATCTCGGCGGATGCGCGGAGGGTGAAGAAGGACGGGCTGCCGGAGTTCAGCTACTTTGTGGGGACGAACAACAAGGAGGTGACCAACTGGCTGCAGTCGTTCTCGCGTTCGCTCTACAGCGAGGAAGATTTCTAAAGAAGAAGAAACACAAAACGACAGAATATGGAGACAAGACCGTATCGTCATGAGGTGAAGTACTATGAGTGCGACCGGATGGGCATCACGCACCACAGCAACTATGTGCGCATCATGGAAGAGGCGCGAGTGGACTGGATGGACCAGATAGGCTACGGGTTCGACCGGATGGAGGCGGAGGGCGTGGTGTCGCCGGTGGTGGAGGTGGAGTGCCGCTACAAGCACCCCACCACCTTCAAGGACATGGTGGAGGTGGAGGTGAAGGTGGCGGAGACGACGCCGCTGAAGATAGTGTTCGCCTACACGATGACGTGCGGCGGGAAGACGGTGTGCACGGCGAGGAGCGTGCACTGCTTCCTGGAGCAGGGGCGGCCTGTGTCGCTCGAGAAGAGGTTCCCGGAGCTGTACAGGAGGGTGAGGGAGGTTGAGAATTGACAATTGACAATTGAGAATTGACAATTGAAAATTGGGGGGTGAGAATTGACAATTGACAATTGATAATTGAAAATTGGGGGTTGAGAATTTTGGTGGTGTTTTGGTGCATGGGGGGGTAGAGAGGGGGTAGAGAGGGGGTAGAGAGGGTGCGGTGCGGGTGTGTTATGAAATTGTGTATAAAAAAGTTTTGCGGTTCCGAAAAATGGGTGTATATTTGCATTCGTGGACCGTTGTCCGAGGTGCGGTTTAAGCGGCATGAGGACAGGGGTTTAAGTGTAGTATGACACGTAGAATAAAGAAAAAACAACGATATGGAACCCAAACGTATAAAATCAGCCCTCGTCTCCGTCTTCTACAAGGACGGGCTCGAGGACATCGTTCGCGCACTTGACGCACAGGGTGTCACGATCTATTCGACCGGCGGCACATACAAGTTCATCCACGACCTCGGCATAGAGCCCATAGCGGTGGAGAGCCTGACGGGCTATCCCTCGATACTGGGCGGGAGGGTAAAGACGCTTCACCCGAAGGTGTTCGGCGGCATACTTTCGCGCCGCGACATGTACAGCGACGGCGAGCAGCTGGCGGAGTACGAGATACCGGAGATAGACCTTGTCATCGTGGACCTGTACCCCTTCGAGCAGACGGTGGCGAGCGGGGCCACGGAGCAGGACATCATAGAGAAGATAGACATAGGGGGCATCAGCCTGATACGCGCCGCCGCGAAGAACTTCAACGACGTGGTGATAGTGCCGGCCGTGGACTACTACAAGGAGTTCCTGCAGATATACACGGAGCAGGAGGGTTGCACCACGCTGGAGCAGCGCCACAGGTTTGCGACGTATGCTTTCAACGTCAGCAGCCATTACGACACCGCCATCTTCAACCACTTCAACAAAGGTGAAAGGTTAAAGGTGAAAGGTGAAACCGACTCAGTACTCTCCTCTGTGGCCTCTCACCTCACGCCGTGTGTGTTGCGCTACGGCGAGAACCCGCACCAGAAGGGGGTTTTCTACGGCGACCTGGAGAGCTGCTTCGACAAGCTGAACGGCAAGGAAATCAGCTACAACAACCTGGGCGACATAGACGCTGCCTGCGCCCTGATAGACGACTTCGAGGGTCGGACGGCCTTCGCGATACTGAAGCACAACAATGCCTGCGGCATGGCAGTGCGTGCGACGCTGCTGGAGGCCTGGAAGGACGCCCTGGCGGGCGACCCGGTGAGCGCCTTCGGCGGAGTGCTCATCTGCAACCAGAAGGTGACCAAAGAGGTGGCCGAGGAGATGCACAAGATTTTCTTCGAGGTGTGCATAGCGCCCGACTACGACGAGGATGCGCTGGCGGTGCTGAAAGGCAAGAAGAACCGCATCATACTGCGCCGGAAGGCCTTCAAGATGGCGGACCCGATGTTCCGTTCGGTGCTGGACGGCGTGCTGGTGCAGGACCGCGACACGGTGGTGCCGACGGCGAAGGACATGGCCAAGAGCGTCACCAGCACCAAGATTACGAAAGAGCAGGCCGAGGACCTGGCCTTCGCCACCATCCTGGTGAAGCACACGAAGAGCAACGCCATCGTGCTGGCCAAGGGGCGCCAGCTGCTGGCCAGCGGCACGGGCCAGACGAGCCGTGTGGACGCGCTGCGCCAGGCCATAGCCAAGGCGAAGAGCTTCGGTTTCGACCTGAAGGGTGCCGTGATGGCCTCGGACGCTTTCTTCCCCTTCCCCGACTGTGTGGAGATAGCCCACGAGGCTGGTATAGCGGCCGTTGCGCATCCGGGAGGAAGCATCCACGACCAGGACAGCATCGACTACTGCGAGAAGAACGGCATGGGGATGGCCATCACGGGCAAGCGCCACTTCAAGCATTAATAGTAAAGTAGTCAGTAGATAAGTAGTAAAGTAGTTAAGTAGAAAGAAGTTATGGGATTGTTTTCATTCTTCAACCGCGAGGTGGCAATGGACCTTGGCACGGCCAACTCCATTGTGATATATAACGACCAGGTGGTCATCGACGAGCCGTCGATAGTGGCGTATGACCGCAACAACAACAAGGTGATAGCTGTCGGCAAGGAGGCTCAGCGCATGGACGGTCGCACCGACAACAAGAATATCGAGACCGTGCGGCCGCTGCGCGGGGGTGTGATAGCCGACTTCGAGATGGCGCAGCACCTGATACGCGAGCTGATAGGCATGACGAGCGTCAACCGTTCGTTCCTGCCGCCGTCGCTGAGGATGGTGATCTGCATACCGAGCGGCATCACGAACGTCGAGGAGCGAGCGGTGCGCGAGAGCGCGGAGCAGGCCGGGGCGAAGGAGATACGCATGATTCACGAGCCTATGGCGGCAGCCATCGGTATCGGCATCGACGTGCTGCAGCCTGAGGGCCACATGGTGGTCGACATCGGAGGCGGCACGGCGGAGATTGCCGTGATCTCGCTGGGCGGAATTGTGTGCAACAACTCGATTCGCGTGGCCGGCGACGTGTTCAACGACAACGTGGTGGACTATATGAAGCGCCAGCACAACATGATTATCGGTGTGCGCATGGCCGAGAAGGTGAAGATAGCCGTGGGCGCCGCCGTCAGCGAGCTGGCCGACCCGCCCGAGGACTTCCGCACGCTGGGTCGCGACCTGCTCACCGGTCTGCCGAAGGAAATCAGCGTGAACTACAAGGAGATAGCGCATGCACTGGACCGCTCGATAGCGCAGATAGAGCAGGCGATACTGGATACGCTGGCTGCCACGCCTCCGGAGCTGGCCGCCGATATCTACAAGACCGGCATCTACCTGGCCGGCGGCGGCGCTTTGCTGCGCGGACTGGACCAGCGAGTGAGCAGCAAGACCAAGCTGCAGGTGCACATCGCCGACGACCCGCTGCGCGCGGTGGCCCGCGGCACGGGCATTGCGCTGAAGAACTTCAACAAGTTCTCGTTCCTGATAAGGTAGAGGCGCAGAGGCAGTTAAAGAGTGTTCCACGGGGCTTCGACGGGAGGCTGGTGGGACACTCTTTTTTTGTGTGGCGGGAGGTTAAAAGGAAGGAGTGGGTGCGGGGCGGCAGCCTCGAAGAGGCTGCCGCCCCGCACCCCTCTGATGGTTAGTTTGGGGTAGAGAGGGGGTAGAGAAGGGGTAGAGAGGGGGTAGAGAGGGGGTAGAGGGGACCCAGAGAGGGGGCG
>CAMVAA010000035.1 GCA_947165345.1 uncultured Bacteroidales bacterium | reverse complement strand
ATAGATGATGTTGGTGGCATTGTCCAGATAGGCGGGCACTCCGGCGGCACGGCAGGCGGCCACGAAGAAGATGTCGCGGCTGTGGCTGTCGGCGCGGCGCAGGCGGTAGACGCCCACGGGCGAGACGGGGCAGTTGTAGTAGTTGCTTGTATCGTCGACAACAATGTTGTTGGCCACCCAACGATGGATGCTGTCTGCCGTCATGCCTTTGAAGCAGGCGAGCTCCTTGCGGTAGGGACGCACCATCTCGTTGCTGATGCGGGCGGGGAGGATGCCTTTCTCGTAAACATCACGAGCGTAACTTTTATACTGCCATGGCTCAGTCCAGTGTGCCTCGAGGGTGGCAGCGGTGATGTCGCGCATGTCCTTGTCGCTATAGCTGCTCATGTACTCATAGTATTCGCGACGATAATCCCCGCAAGAGTCAATGAAGGCGGTTATCTCACGCCAGTTGCCCTCGCTCTTTTTCACCAACTCCCATGCCTTGTCGGGTGCTACGTCGGGATGTACCGAGACAGGATAGTCAGACATCTCCCACCACTGCTCGTAGGTGGGGAAGGTGGCGGTGTAGGCGTTGCGCAGTGAGTCCTCATAGGCCAGGCGGCGGGCGTTGGCGGCGGTCTCCTCCTCGGTGGCCACCACCTTGGGTGTGCCGGCCACAGGAGGAACCATCTCTAAATTGAAAATTGAAAGTTGAAAATTGAAATTATTGGGGATGGTCAAGGTCAAGGTGCTGTCCTTGCGCACATCCAGCTTCTCGAAGGCGTAGCGGTCGCCATCGGTGGCCCAGATGAGCAGGTCGCCGAGACCGGTGGTCAACGAGGCGCGGCCTTCGGCGTTTGTGGTCTGGGTGGAGAGGGTGTAGTATTCGGCGTAGTTGTAGAGTTTGAACTTCACCTGGGCGTCCGGGAGTGGACGGCCATTGGCGTCCTGTACGGTGACGGTGACGCGGCGTGTGGGGGCGTAGTGGCTGAGGAGGTTGAGCTCGCTGTAGAGGCTGGTGCGGCGCACCACCTCCTCGTCACCCTTGTAGCGTCCGAAGGCTTTGGAGTGGACCATCATGCAGCGTGTGCTGGGGACGGAGAACCAGCCCATGTCGAGGCGCGGGTCGGGCTCGCAGGCGCCGAGGAACTTCCACTCGCCGGAGGTTCCGGATTCTCCGGAGACCCATACCTCCACCCAGGCGTGATTGTCGTCGCAGTGGGCCCAGCGGGGCGTGTAGCACTGGCGAGCGGGGATGCCGACGGCGCGCAGGGCGGTGACGGCGAAGGTGCTCTCCTCGCCGCAGCGGCCGAGCGAGGTGCGCATGGTGGCCAGGGGGGCGGAGGTGCGGCTGTCGGAGGCGCGATAGGCGACGTGCTCGTGGCACCAGTGGTTGACCTCGAGGACGGCCTCTTCGATAGTCATGCCTTGCACGCGCTCTTTCAGCTCGCGGAACATGAGCATGCGGGCTGTGTCGAGGTTCTCGTTATTGACGCGGTAGACCAGCACGAAGTGGCGGAAGACATCTTCGGGAATGTCCTTGCCCCAGGGCATTTCTTCGCGGGCACGGAAGGCGTAGCGCACCTGGTCGAGGTAGAAGACGGGCTCGTAGTCGGCCAGGTCGGAGAGTGGCATGTATGCATAGAGGAACTCCATGGCTTCACGCTCGGCACGGGAGAGGGTGTCGAGCTGGACGTCGAGCGAGGGGAATGCGGCCATGCGTGCCTCGAAGTCGGCGTGCACCTCGCTGCGGTAGGCGCGGTCGGTGATGAAGTGGGGGTTGGTGTTGCACGCCGCGAGACAGAGTGCTGCCACGGCCACGGCGAGGAGCGAGTGTTTCATGTTGTTGGACGCTGGTGTTTTTTTTTGTGGGGGAATTATTCTTCGTAGAAGTCCTCGTCGTCGACGAAGGCATCGAGGTTGATGCTGATACCGCCGTAGATGGCGCGGCGCGAGTAGACTCCATAGATGTCGATGTACTTCACGGGGCGGATGGAGAGGCCGACGCCGAAGTTGAAGTAGTGTTTGCGCGAGCCGGGGGTGACGGTGTAGTCGTGGTAAAGAGTGGTGGAGTTTTCGCTGGTTTCAGCGTTCAGTGTGCCCATGTCGGTCACGCCATAGTTGGTCTGGCAGTAGCCTACGAGGGGCATCACCCGCAGCCAGGGCAGCACGGGAATCTGGTAGCCGAGGTTGATGTTGTATGACGACGAGTCGTTGTACTGGAGGCTGGGGTCGACGTGATTGTCGTATTTGTGTTCGGGGACCACGCGGATGAAGTCGACATGGATGCCCAAGGCCTGTATGCTCATGCCGAGGCCTAGCTTGGAGTAGTCGGTTCCCACGGCCGACTGGCCAATCTGGAAGCCGATGCTGAAACGATGGCTGTTGTTGCTGAAATCGAGCCATTGGGCATTGGCGCTGAGGGACATGGCGGCAATGGTGGCGACAAGAAGTAATGTTTTTTTCATGATTTGTATTGTTTTTGGATAATTGTTTTATTTACAGGTCTTCCACAGTCGACAGCAGCTGGCGCACCAGAGTAGCGTCGGTCTGCCAGGTGCCGTCGGGAAGGAGTCGCTTGCATGAGCCGTGGATTTCGCGGACGCCGGTGGAGAGTACCAATTGGCGGGCGTTGTCGGGTGTGATACCGCTACCGGCCAGGATTTGGAAGTGGGGGAGTGACTTGGATTGTTCCACCAGCTGGCGTATCAGCCCGGCTCCTTCCATGGCGGTTGGCTTTTGGCCGCTGGTGAGCAAACGGGTGCATCCGCAGTCGGAGAGGGTAGAGAGACCCCAGAGAGGCCCCAGAGAGGCCCCATCGAAGGCCCGATGAAAAGTGACCTCCATGTCTTGGGCTCGCCGGACGGCGCTACGTGTCAGTTCGACATCGATACGGCCTTGGGAATCAAGGAAGCCCACGACCACGGCGGCGGCCCCCAGGCGGCGGCAGCGGTCGATGGTGGCCATAATCTCGTCTACTTCGGATTGAGAGTAGCAGAAGTTGCCCGGGCGTGGGCGCACGAGCACGTGGGTGCGCAAACCGAGAGTGCGGACGCAGTACTCGATGTCGTCGTCGGACGGTGTGAGGCCGCCGCACTCCAGGTTGCGGCAGAGCTCAATACGCTGGGCTCCACCTTGCTTGGCGGCTATGGCTGAGGCTACGGACGCAGCACAAATTTCCACTTGAATCATGGTGCAAAGGTACGAAAAAAATACCGAATCCCGAAAATATTCGTATCTTTGCAGCGATGAAAAACATACGCAACTTTTGCATTATAGCACATATTGACCACGGTAAGAGTACGTTGGCTGACCGATTGTTGGAAGTTACGAATACCGTCAGCGCACGCGAAATGCAGGACCAGGTGCTCGACGACATGGACCTCGAAAAGGAGCGCGGCATTACCATTAAGAGTCACGCCATACAGATGAACTATGTCAGGCAGGAGAATGTAGATGGTGCAACAAGAAACGAGGAATACACACTCAATCTTATCGATACGCCGGGTCACGTGGACTTCAGTTACGAGGTGAGTCGTGCCATTGCTGCTTGTGAGGGAGCTCTGCTTGTGGTCGATGCCACACAGGGCATACAGGCCCAAACTATCTCCAATCTCTACCTTGCCCTCGAGAACGACTTGGAAATCATCCCTGTGATGAACAAGATAGACCTTGACAGTGCTATGCCCGAGGAGGTCGCCGACGAGATTGTGGACCTGCTGGGATGCAAACACGAAGACATTCTTCGCTGCTCGGCAAAGACGGGTGAGGGTGTGCAGGCCATCCTGGATGCTATCGTTGACCGCATACCGGTCCCTGTGGGAGACCCTTCTGCACCGCTTCAGGCCCTGGTATTCGACTCGGTATTCAACCCCTTCCGCGGCATCATCAGCTATTTTCGCATCATGAACGGCAAGCTTCGCACGGGTGACCATGTGAAGTTCTTCTCCACGGGAAAGGAGTACGATGCCGACGAAGTGGGTGTGCTGCGGCTGAACATGGAGCCTCGCAAAGAGCTGAGCGCCGGCAATGTTGGCTATATCATCAGTGGTATCAAGACCTCGAAGGAGGTGCGTGTGGGCGATACTATTACCCATGTGGCTGCGCCCTGCGAAAAGCCAATAGATGGCTTCGAGGCAGTCAAACCCATGGTTTTTGCGGGAGTCTACCCGGTTGATACTGACGACTACGAGGAGTTGCGAGCCAGTCTTGAGAAGTTGCAGCTCAACGACGCTTCGTTGACATTTGAACCCGAAAGTTCGCTGGCACTAGGATTTGGTTTCCGTTGCGGTTTCCTTGGACTGCTGCATATGGAGATAGTACAGGAGCGACTGACGCGCGAATTCGATATGGATGTCATCACCACCGTACCCAACGTGCAGTATAAGGTGAAACTCACCAACGGAGAAGAGAAGGATGTTTACAACCCCAGCGGTATGCCGGAGCCAAACAACATCAGCGAGGTCTACGAACCCTACATACATGCTCAAATTATCACCAAGGCCGACTTTATAGGGCCGGTTATAAAACTTTGTATGGACAAGCGAGGTCAACTGAAGAACCAGACCTACCTCACCACAGATCGCATCGAGATTACATTCGATCTGCCGCTTGGCGAGGTTGTATTTGACTTCTACGATAAGTTGAAGTCCATCTCTAAGGGCTATGCTTCGTTCGACTACTATATCAACGGCTACCAGCCCTCGAAGCTCGTCAAGCTGGAAATCCTCCTCAACGGCGACCCTGTAGATGCCCTTTCCACACTCACATATGTTGACAATGCCTACCCGATAGGCCGCAAGATGTGCGAAAAACTTAAGGACCTCATCCCACGTCAGCAGTTCGACGTGGCCATCCAAGCTGCCATTGGTAGCAAGATTATCGCCCGTGAGACGGTACGTCAGGTGCGCAAGGACGTGACTGCCAAGTGTTACGGTGGTGATATTACCCGCAAACGTAAACTCCTCGAGAAACAGAAGGAGGGTAAGAAGCGCATGCGTCAAGTCGGCAATGTTGAGGTGCCGCAGAGTGCTTTCCTTGCTGTTCTCAAGTTAGACTGACAACAAATAATTTTATTGAATATGAAAAAGACCATTATGACCATTTTGGCTGTCGCCATGACAGCGTTGTTTGGCGGAAATGCCGCCGCACAGCAGTATGCACTGCACTATTCCGATTCGACGACAGCCCGGCTCGCTGAAGGTGATACAATCACCCATCTACTTCAGGATTGGGAAGCGGAGATGCACGTTGCATACATCAGTTTCTACGTTGAAAATCTCACAGACGATACCCTTGCTACAAACCAGATTGTCACCGCCATCGATATGCCTTCTGGCATGAACTTTGTGGTCTGTGCTGCTGGACAGTGCCGCGAGGATCAGCAGTTATTGCCCGACTATAAAATCGCCCCTAAGTCCATTCACAACGAGGTTGTCACCATCGAACCCCACTTCGAAGGTCTTGAAGTCGGCGAGGCTATATTCAAACTCGAAGTCGGTAATGCCGGCACTATGGACAACAAGGTAACGGTTTATATTAAGCTGGATATTAGCAAGCGTGCCAGCATCAGTGACGTGCATCAGAACCCCGTCAAGGTCTATCCTAACCCGACTCGTGGGCGTGTCACCGTTGGCGATAGTGAATATGATCTCAGTACCCGTCCAGCAGGCGTCTATGTTCTGCCCTATGAAGGCAGCGCGGTGCGTGTAATCAAGCTTTGAGGTTCCGCTCGTAGCGGATAATCTGGGTGGCATACCATATAAGTAGCGCTGCATAGACCGCAGCAGACACCCAGGCAAAGATACGGATAGTCAGCAGGAAACTGGCTGTCCGTATTCCTATGTATACAGCTGTCGCCCGCACCGCAAGCAACACCACAAAGAAGTGTATCTCCGTTCGCTGGCTTCCGAACACATTGGGCAGATAGAGTGTGATGGACACTACGAACCCCACTATTGCCCAGGGAAGCAGCGCGCGCACAAAGTCGCCGCAACCTGCCCATCGGCTGCCAAAGCAGAAGACGAATACCGGCTCTGCCACGAACCAAGCTGCCACACACACCGCCAATGCCGCCACGGTCAGCGGCAGCAGGGCATGTATGAGAGTGTGCCCTACTGGGCGTCGTTCGCGTACTGCTTCGGCGGTACGGGCATAAAGCACCCGTTCGATGGCTGAACCTACAATGTTGACAGGCTGCATGGTGAACGTCAGTGCAAGCCCGAAAAGTCCGACTTCGGCGCTACCGAAATACTGAGCCGCCCAAATGAACGGGAGGTTGGACGAGAATGTACTGATAAACTCCTTCGATGCCACGAAGAGAGGAAAGTTGCGATGGCGGCGTGCTGCGCTTTGCTCGTCGGCTCGTGTTGTGGCCGGAAGCCCAAGACGGTGTAAGCCGAGGCGGTAGTTGATATTGGCGGCCGCCTGGCCCAGCGTCGTGCCGATGGGCAGTCCGCTCTGAAGCCACCCCGCCAGGCCGAGTACTACCTTCAGTAGTGCTCCTCCTCCCGCGGCCACGTTGTCGGAGAGAGCTATGGCTCTGTAGCGGTGGAAACGGTTGTATAGAAAGCTATATATCCGTGACGTGCCACAGAAAAACACCATTGGTGGTATCAGCATCACCATCCATCCAAGGCTGCGGAAGTGTGTGGGTAGCTGCCCAGTGGCCCATAAGCCCGCGGCCACCGCCAGCAAGACGGCCGACACCGTTGTGTTGAGTCGCAATGCGAAACGAGTCACCGCCGCCGCTTCTCGCTCGTTGTCGGCCACAACCGTTGCCAGCTCGTACTTGCAGGTCGAGGCGATAACCAGCACCTCGATGTAGGAATAGAAGATGTTAAACAGGCCGTAGTCGTCGGGGGTGTAGATGCGTGTCAGTATAAAGTAGGCTCCCACCGCCAAAGCCTGGGCCAGCATGTTGCCCCCCATCAAAGTGGCTGCCTCGCGGGCCAATCCGCCACGCATCGTGTCTCGCCATTTTTTCATATCTCGCCGTGGTATTTGCGCAGCACCCACTCGGCGGCCAGCAGCAGCATTATCAGCACCAGCACCGCCGGCAGTCGCAGCATCTCGGCATAGCGTGTGTGCGAGTGGATGACAGGCTTGAAGTCGGCAAGGTCCTCGGCGAGGGCGTCTAAGCTGTCTCTCATGTACATCCGGCCGCCGCTCACCGCGCTGACCGTGCGCAGCAGCCCGTGGTCCGCCGTCAGCCGGCGTTGTTCGACGTTGATGTCCTCTACGGCAAAGCTGCCGTGGCATTCCTGCCCGTCGCCAGTGGTGGCGGTGTATCGGTAGAGTCCTGCCTTCAGGCCGGGCAGGGTAAGCCTGTAGCCGTTGCCTTCGCGTCCGAAAGTGTAGTCGGCCGTGGCCGAGTCGCCTTCGAGGTGCAATCTCACCTCCGGCCGGTTGTAGAGCTCGTACGACTCGTTGTAGAGCTGTGCCCGCAGCACCACCGTCTCGCCTCCGGCGTAGCTGCGCTCTGCGTCGACCTGCAGCCGTTCGCGTTGCTGCTGCATGGCGGTGAAGCCCACTATCTGCGACACTATCCGGTCGAAGTGGGAAAATGACTCGCTGTTTTGCCAGTCAGCCAGCCGCCAGCGCCACAATCCCTCGCCCCACACGAACGTCGTGCGCAGTCCGTCGCCCCCGTGCACCGTGGCCGCCACCAGGGGCTGGCGTGTGTCGATGGTGGCTATGCGGGCGCCGAAGAGGGTCTGCACCCCCGTCGCGAGGCGTGCCTCGCCGAAGGGGGCCACGAGTGGCGGCATGGCCTCCACGGCAGCTGCGTCGGCCGCGTCAAGGTTGAACAGGCCGAAAGCCTCGCGCCGCAAGGCTGTCACCTCGCTCGAACCGGTGCTTTTTGACGTGATTTCGAGACCCGTGCGCAGCGCGTTGAACCGCCCCAGGTCGGTCTGCAGCCCCACCACGAAGAGCTTTGGCAAGTCGGCGGCATAGTCGATGCGCGGATGGTGGCGCGACGGCAGGTTGTGCAACACCGCCATGCTCCACTCCCCGTCCGTGGCCTTCCACTTGCCGCGCTCGGCGTCGGCGGCGTCGACCACCACGGCCTCGTAGTTCGCGTTGCTCTCTATGGCGCGTTTCAAAGCCCCGAGGTCTGGGTGGGCGGCGTTGCCTATGATGGCCACACGCCGACGGCTGTCGATCACGTCGACGTAGAACGACAGACTGTTGTTGACCAGCGTCGCCTCGCCGCCCGCGTCGCCGATGCGGACTGTGAAGCGCTGCAGCCCCGCCTCCGAAGCCGGAAGGCTGGCCGCTATGGTGGTGGCAAAGTCCTCCCCGTCATATTCCACACGCTGCCGGAACAGCACCCGCCCCTCGGCGTCGGCAATGGTCATCATGGCGCCATGCCCGCCGAGCAGGGTGGCTTTGACGGCCACCTCGACCGGTATCGTGCCCCCGAGCGAGGCTATGCGCCCAGCCTGCAGGCTGGACAGGGCCGCGTCTCTCCGCGCCGTGGTGTCGCCCAGCGCTACGGTGTACACCGGGAATGGCAGCCCCTCGGCCACGGTCGCCGGGTTGGCTCCGCGGTTGTGTATACCGTCCGAGGCCACCACCACGGCGGCCACCCCCTCGGCGCGGTGCCTGACCAGCACCTCGCCCAGGTCCGTCGCACTGGCCGTGCCGAAAGTGTCGCTCACCACGCGGCATCGCCCCTCTATGGCCTTGGCCAGCTCCTCCATCCTGAAGGCGCTGTCGGCCCCGCCGGCCACCGAGCCCGACACGTCGCGCGCCAGCACCACCGTGGGCAGTTGCCGCTCGTTGACCTGTTGGCGGCGTACCGGCGCCAGCAGCAGCAGGCTCAGCCCCCCGACGGCCAGAAAACGCAACGCCGCCAGCAGCCACCGTACCCCGCGGGGATAATTCCGCCCCCCTGCGGCATACATGACCGCCGCATACAGCGCGCCGCACAGAATGCAGAGCATCACGGCATACCACGGATAGTCTATCGTCATATCGGCCTCGTTATCGTAATCTAATCAAACTGCAAAAATACAAACTTTTTCCGATATGGCAAAAAAACAACTCCCCGCACCCTCCCCAGCCGCCCCATTCCTCCCGTCGCCGTCCGGACCGGATTTTCTAAACCCTTGAAAACCCGTCCCCTGCCGCCGGCGCCTAGTTCCGATTCTCCCGAAACCCTTGCGCAGCAAGCATTTCACCGCACCCTCTCTACCCCCTCTCTGGGTCCTCTCTGGGTCCTCTCTACCCCTTCTCTACCCTCCCTTCCCCAAATTTTCAACTTTCAATTTTCAATTTTCAATTTTCAATTCCCCTCCCCATCGACTAAAAAAAATCCCCACACTATTTTGCAGATTCGGAAATCTTTTGTAACTTTGTTGCTGAAACATCGTCTCCAAATCGGGGCAACATAATGAGAAATAGTACAATAAGAGCTATGAAGTACAAAAGGATATTGCTCAAACTGAGCGGCGAGTCGCTCATGGGGAAACAGAGTTACGGCATCTCGCCCGAGATGCTGACACAGTATGCCACCGACATCAAGCTGGTGGTCGAACGCGGCGTCCAGGTCGGCATCGTCATCGGCGGCGGCAACATCTTCCGCGGCCTCAGCGGCGCCGCCGGCGGCATGGACCGCGTCCAGGGCGACTACATGGGCATGCTCGCCACCCTCATCAACAGCCTCGCCCTCCAGGCCGAACTCGAGCGCCTGGGCCTCAAGACCGAACTCCTTTCCGGACTGGCCATCGAGCCTATCTGCCGCGAAATGAGCCGCCGACGCGCCATCGAAGCCATGGAGCAGGGCCGCGTCGTCATCATCGGCGGCGGCTCCGGCAACCCCTACTTCACCACCGACACCGCCTCCACCCTCCGCGCCATCGAGGCCAAGGCCGACATCATCCTCAAGGGCACCCGCGTCGACGGCGTCTACACCGCTGACCCCGAAAAAGACCCCTCCGCCGTCAAATACACCAACCTCTCCTTCGCCGAGGCTATGAGCAAGAAACTCAAGGTCATGGACCTCACCGCCTTCGCCCTCTGCGAGGAGAACGACCTCCCCATCTACGTCTTCGACATGAACCGCCCGGGCAACCTGCTGAAGGTCGTGGAAGGCCAGGAAATAGGCACCCTCGTAAGCCGTTAGCGCCAACCCACAATCCGCGCCCCGTGCGCCAACCTCAACCCCAAAGCATAAAACTTAAATCTTATCATATATGAACGACCTATCAAAAGCCTGCCTCGAAGAGGCAAAAAACAGCATGAAGAGTTCGCTCAGCTTCCTCGACAAAGAGCTGGCCAAAATCCGTGCCGGTAAAGCCAACCCCGGCATGCTCGACGGCGTCAAGGTGGACTACTACGGCACCATGACCGAAATCAGCCAGGTGGCCAACATCAACACCCCCGACGCCCGCTCCATCGTCATCCAGCCCTGGGAGAAAACCCTCGTCGGCGCCATCAACAAGGCCATCCTCGACGCCAACCTCGGCTTCACTCCTCGCCACGAAGGCGACCTCCTCCGCATCGTCATTCCCCCGCTCACCGAAGAGCGCCGCCGCGAGCTCAGCAAAGCCGCCAAGAACGAAGTGGAAAACGCCAAGGTGAACGTCCGCAACGTCCGCCGCAAGATTATGGACGAGGTGAAGAAACTCAAAGACAAGTCAGTACCCGAAGACGAGGTGAAGCAGGTCGAAAAAGAACTGCAGGACATCACCGACCGCAACATCGCCGAGTGCGACAAAATCTACGCCGCCAAGGAAAAAGAGATCATGAGCATCTGAAGTCTGGAGAATCTGGAGTGGCTGGATAATCTGGAATGGAAATCATCAAATTCGACTCCCTCGAGTCCACCAACCGCTATTGTGAAGCCCTCGACCTCTCACGGGTCGGGGACTTCACCTGCTTTTGGGCACTCGCTCAGACCGCCGGCATCGGCCAGCGCGGCAACCACTGGCACTCCCAGCCCGGCCTCAACCTCACCTTCAGCCTCGTCCTCCACCCCTCCTTCCTCCCGGCCGCCCGCCAGTTCCGACTCACCGAAGCCCTCTCCCTCGCCTTGGTCGACCTGCTTTCCACTTTCCACTTTCCACTCTCCACTCTCATCAAGTGGCCCAACGACATATATGTCGACGGCAGGAAAATCTGCGGCACCCTGGTCAGCACCCGTCTGGCCGCCGACCGCATCGTCTCGGCTGTCTGCGGCATCGGCCTCAACGTCAACCAGCTCCGCTTCCCCGACTGGGTCCCCAACCCCACCTCCCTCGCCATCCTCACCTCACGCCAATTCGAACTGCAGCCCCTCCTGCAGCAGCTCCTGGCGTGTATCGCAACGAGATACGACGCCTTGCGCTCCGGACTCGACCCCGAGCCGGACTATCTGAACCACCTCCTGAACCTCGGCGTCCCCGCACGCTACATGTATGACGGCGAGGAGGTCGTGGCCACCATCACCGGCGTCGACCCTCACGGCCGGCTGCTGCTCTCCGCCGCCGACGGCCGCCGCCTCTCCTGTGGCATGAAAGAAATCGCTTTTGTCCGGTAAAAATCCGCAGCCAAACGGCACAATCCCTGCGCCCTTGCCAATGAGTAGGATTGGCACAAGCAAGATGGCCTGTAACCCTGCGCCCTTGCTGTTTTCGAAATAATTGGTAGGATTGGAATATGCAAGATGGCCTGTAAGGCCAATTATCTCCCAGCCCAGGGCAACGCCCTGGGTGAAATGCCCCCTGCGCACCGCGCCCTGTAAGGGCAAAATCATCGTCTGGCAGTACCTCTTGCCCTCACAGGGCGGCACCTATCGCCCGCTGTGCATAATCTTCTTCAGCAGCAGCGCGGCCACCGCGTCGTACTGCTCCTCGCTGTCGGCGCAGAAGATGTACACCGCTCGGCTGAGGTACGAGATGCCTATGTAGCAGCTCCCGGCCACGTCCAGCTGCTCGTCCACCACCGGCGCGTTGTCGCGCGGGTTGCTACGGCTCCGGCGCGCAAAGAGCACGGCGTCGTAGCCCTCGTCCAGCGAAGCCTCCTGCTGCGGCGAGAGGTCGCCGATATAGAATTCCTCCTTCATCCACCGCCACCCCTCGTCGCTCTCGGCCTCTATCACCGTCACGTCCACACGCGTGGCGCTGTCTATCGCGAACCCGCTCACCGACGCCACCTTCACCCCCTCCTGCTGCGCATAGCGCCGGTAGAGGTCCGTCTGGGCCGTCGCCGCCATCGAAGCCAGCAGCATCACCCCCAGCACCCACATCACCTTAACCCGTACATAACCCATAATAAACATTAAACCTTAAACTGTAAACCTTAAACCATAAACCATAACCCGTACCCCATAACCCTTAAACCGTAAACCTTAAACTGTAACCCATAACCCTTAAACCTTAAACCGTAAACCTTAAACCATAACCCATAACCCTTAAACCTTAAACCTTAAACCTTAAACCTTACCCCCCCCTCACGCCGACAAAAACTTCCATATATCGTTGATCACCGAGTCGGCCTCGCACTCGTTGTTGCACATCACCACCGGCTCCTCTGCCTTGTGGCGCACCTTGCGGGCTGGCTTGCTCGCCGCCACGGCTGCGCGCGGCTGCTGCTCGGCGGCCGTGCTCGCCGCCGGCGCCACGTCCGCCACCGCCGTCTCCACGGCTATCGGCAGCGGTTGCTGTTGCTCCGCCACCAGGGTCTCGCTGTCGCGCTGCGGTGCCATGACGGCCACGGCACCTATCGCCGCCACCGCCGCTGCCGCCATCGCCAGCGCCCCCGCGTGGCGCCGACGCCGTATCGCCGCCACCTTCCGGTCTGCCGCGGCGAAAATCTCGTCCCGCCCGCACATCCGGCTCAGCTCCTCGCGCTCTTCGTCGCTCAGCGCCCCGGCGGCGTGACGCCTCAGCAGCTCTTGCTTCTTGTCCTGTGTCATAGTTCGTCCTCCAGTTCTTGTCTCATTGTTTCGTGGGCCTCCTTCAGCTTCCGCCTCACGGTCATCTTGCTCAGCCCCGTCAGCGCCGCTATGTCGTCGTAGGTGTAGCCCTTCTGGTCGTGCAGCACCACCAGCGTCTTGCTCACCCGCGGCAGCTCGTTGCGCAGCCTCATCACCCTCTCCAGCATCTCCCCGTCGCTCTCCCCCTCTCCGCTGTCGGCGATGTCCCTGTCGCCTATCGGCGCGTGCCGCAGGCGGTGCCGCAGCGTGTCTATCGCTACCCTCCGCAGCGTCTGGAAGCAGTAGGCCACCGCGTTGTCCACGTGCCGGCACGTCATGGTGCGCACCAGCGCCTCCTGCACCGCATCCTTCGCGTCGTCGTCGTCACGGAGCACCGATACGGCCAGCGCATAGAAGTCCAGGTAGTGGTCCACCAGCTGCTGTCGTATTTCTGCCCTGTTCATAGTTAGATGACGCTGAGGCTGCTAAATGTGTTCTTTTTTTAACATTCCCATCGCGGTATGTCGCTCAGCTGGCGCAGCCGACGGGCTTCGAAGTCTACCTCCACCACCACCCTCTGCCGCCCGTTGGTGAGCAGCAGTAGCGGCACGTGCAGCACCGTGTTGTATCGGCATGCCTGGTCGCACACCTTCTGCGTGATGGCCACCTCCGGACGCTTGCACTCCACTATCATCCTCGGCCTCCCCTCCGTGTCGTAGACCACTATGTCGCACCTCCGCGTCTGCCCGTTCACGCTTATCGTGCCTTCCACCTGCATCAGCTCTGTCGGATAGCCGTAGCGGTCGCGCAGCTGGACGATGGTCTCCTGCCTCACGGCCTCCTCCGGCGTCAGCGCCACCCAGCGCCGTCGCACCGGGTCCAGCACCTCCCGCCGCCCGTCACATTCCCGTACTATAGGTTCGCCATCCACGCCCCCAAAAACTTAACACTTATCACTAAACCCTAAACTCTTAACTCTTAACTCTTAACCCTTAACTCTTAACTAGTAGACCGTGCTCTCGTCGCCGCCTTCCTCCTCCATCTGCTGCTGACGCTGCTGGCGTAGGCCGTTGTTGATCTTCCATGAGAATCCGACGGTCACCACCGGCGAGAGCCTCCGGTTCTTCACCACGCGGTTGAACGTGGCGCTGTAGGTCGTGTGGCCCCACCCGCCGGTGCAGAGCACATCGCTCACACGGATGTTGACCGTGCCGCGCTTGTCGAATACGTCCTTCTTCACCGCCAGGTCCACCCAGTAGCTGGGGTCCATCTGCGTCTGCAGGTCCAGCCACGGCGCCCAGTACTGGCCGCTCACCTGCACCGTCCAGTCCTTCGGCAGCGTCATGAACGAGCTGAACTTGCCGCTCGCCTGGAACGACGACACGCTCTGGTTGTTCACCTGCTCCGTGCCCTCTATGTTGCTCTGGTACAGGTTCAGGCTGATGTTTATCTTCCACCAGTTGAGCACCTGCCAGTCGAAGATGAATTCCATGCCGTAGTTGTAACCCTGGCTGAGGTTCAGGCGCGTCGAGGCGCGGTAGCCGTCATACTGGCTGCTGTACGGCTCCCACGGCGCGTACCGCGCCACGCTGTCCGCACACCACGTGAAGCCGTAGTGCGTAATCATGTTGTTGGTCTGTCGGTAGTAGAGCGACGTGAACAGGTTCACCTTGCCCACCCCGAGGTTGTAGCTCACCTCGAAGGCATTGGTGTATTCGGGGTCCAGATACGGGTTGCCGAAGCTCATCTGGTTGTCCTCGCGGATGTCCATATAGGGGTTCAGGTCCCACATGTGGGGGCGCCGCACGCGACGGCTGTAGCTCACCTGCGCGCTCTGCAGCTCCGTGATCTTGTACGAGAGGTGCAGCGTCGGGTAGACCTGCCAGTAGGTCTTGTCCACGGGCTCGGTCTCCGGGTGGTTGATGTCTTCGCCGTAGGTG
The DNA here is from genome assembly GCA_947165345.1 of uncultured Bacteroidales bacterium. Classification (GTDB taxonomy): domain Bacteria; phylum Bacteroidota; class Bacteroidia; order Bacteroidales; family P3; genus Colimorpha. The sequence goes on along the minus strand of CAMVAA010000035.1, from coordinate 3,145 downwards.
TGGGCGTACTCGCCCCTCAGTCCTCCCTGCAGCGACAGGTTGTCCGTCAGCTTGCCGCCGAGCGTGGCGTACACGGCGTGCACCTGCAGGTTGTAGTCGAAGTGGGTCGACGAGAGGCTGTCGTAGTAGCGGTTCAGGTCGTACGCTCCAACCCCGTCCGCGAAGTAGCGCGTGCGGTAGTAGTCGGCTCGCTGGTCCGGCCAGTCCATCCGCCCCTCGTAGCCCGTCTCCAGTCGCCACCCCTCCAGCCCGAGAAACGTGTCGAGCGGACGCAGCCAGTTGGCCTTCAGGTTCAGCGCCTGGTGGTGGTTCTCGGTCTCGCTCTCGCGCAGGTAGTAGTTCGCGTAGTTGGCGCCGGTGTTGGGGTAGGTCTGCTCCTGCTCTCCCTCGCCGTTCACGCGGCGCAGGCTGAACGTGGCGTCCAGCGTGAGCTCCTCGTCCTTCCGGTCGAACTTCTTCGTGTAGAGCATGTTGAACGAGTGGTTCACGTTGTGGTTGTCGCTGCTGGTCGACTGGTGGTACCCCATCGAGTCGGCGAAGAGCACGTCCGTCGCATAGCTGTCGCTCGCCCGGCGGCGGTTGCCCCCCCTCAGCTGGTAGCTCACCAGCAGGCTGTTCTTGTCGTCGAAGTAGTACTCGCCGCCCACCTTCACGCTCCCCATCCTGTTCGGACCCAGCCCGAACTGGTCTATCACGTTGTGCGACGTGGGATTGCCCGACGCGTCAAAGCGCTCTATGTCCGACGTGCCGAAGTTCCCGCGCTGGCGCAGCCCGCCGTCGGCATTGAAGAACAGGTTGTACTTCTCCGTCGTGTAGTTCAGGCTCACATTGCCCATCGCCGTGGGTATGAACTGCGGCAGCTCGTCGGGTATGATGAAGGGCAGCGGCGCCCCGAAATTGGCGTTCACCACGCCGTTCAGTCCCAGCGCCCCGGCGGTCCGGTCCTTGAGCTTGATGTTTATTATGCCGCTCATGCCCTCCGGGTCGTACTTCGCCGAGGGGTTGGTGATGACCTCCACGTTCTCCACCGTCGACGCCGGTATCTGCTCCAGCAGCGTGCTCAGGTCGCTGGCCAGCAGCTCGCTCGGTCGCCCGTTGACGAGCACCTTCACGTTGGTCGACCCGCGCAGCGTCACGTTGCCGTCGTTGTCGATGGCCACGCTCGGCACCTGCTCCAGCACGTCGGTCGCCGTACCGCCGCCGGCCACGATGTTCTTGTCCACGTTCACCACGCGCTTGTCCAGCTGGTACTCCACCATCGAGCGCTCGGCGCTGATCTCCACCGCCTCGAGCATCGACGCCGACGCCCCTATCTGCAGCTTGCCAAGGTTGACCGTCTGACGGTCCCCGCTGAGGGTCACCGGCTTCGTGTGGTAGTACGGCTCGTAGCCTATGAATGTGATGCGTAGCAGATAGCGCCCGTACGGCGCTTCCATGACGAAACTTCCGTTGCTCTCGGTCACGGTGCCGGCCTTCAACGTGCTGTCCTTCGGCGAAAGCAGCGCCACCGTGGCGTACTCTATATTCTCTCCCGTCCGCGAGTCCACTATCTTACCACGCACCGTCCCCTTCTGTGCCATGGCAACCGTGCTTAAAATGGCAAATGCCAGTACTATAAACTTCTTCATAAGTGCATAAATGAAGTTGCAAAGATACAAATTTCCATCAACATGGTGAAATAATATTTGGCCACCCCTTAAAATAATTGTACCTTGTATCGAATGATATCGAGCTCGTGATGCAAATCAAAAAAAGACAACAGAAAGAAACAAGCCCGCAGAACAATCTGTTTGCGGGCTTTGGTGTTTGCGTATTTCGCCAAATCGGCCGTCGTGCCTTTACTGCTGCGGCTTGGGTTGGCGCACGTAGTGTGGCATCTCGAAGGGAATCTCTATCGAATACTCGATGAGGCCGCCGAACTCTCCGTTCTCTTTCCACCAGGGGGTCTGGTAGATGAGCTTCTTCACCTTGCTGCCGTCGGCCAGGGTCTTCTCGATGGTGTAGGCGTTCATCTGCTGGTGCTCCAGCAGGCCTTTGAGCTTGGTCTTCGCGGGTTCGGGGTGGCAGTCCATCAGGTTGTTGCCTATTATCTTGTGGCCGTGGCTGTTCACGTCGGCACTGTGCTGGTTCATGTCCACCACATTGCCCTCGGCGTCGCACACCGTGATGGCAATATTCTTCAGATGTTCAAAGTATTGATCCATAACTTTTCTTCGGTTTAACGACAACAGTGACAACCCCGACAACAAGAAAAGCGCAACATGCGCTTTTCCCGGGCTGCTGCGTCAGCCGTTGTCTTTGTTGTCACTGTTGTCGTCCATTAAGGAACAGTGTTGTCGTTTATTTGCACTGCAGGGCGGCCAGGGCGATGCTGTAGAGCTTGGTCTTGGCGCTGTCGCCGCGGCTGGTGAGGACGCACGGCACGCGGGCACCCATCACCATGCATGCCAGCTCGGCGTGGGCAAACTTGGTGCAAGCCTTGTAGAAGATGTTGCCGCTCTCGATGTTGGGGAACAGCAGGCAGTCGGCGTCACCGGCCACCTCGCTCGTGAGCTTCTTGGTCTGGGCGCTCTCCTTGTCGATGGCGCAGTCGAGGCTCAGGGGACCGTCGACCACGGCGCCGGGGATCTGGCCACGCTGGCTCTGCATGCCAAGCCATGCGGCTTCGGCGCAGGCGGGCATTCCGACCGAGACCTGCTCGGTGGCAGCCAGAACGGCTACTTTGGGTTTCGGGTTCTCCAGGCTCTTCGACACCTGGATCAGGAAGTTCATGATGGCGGTCTTCTGCTTGAAGTCAGGAGCAGGGATGATGGCCATGTCCGAGCAGCAGAGCAGCTTGTGGTAGGCGGGCACCTCCATGACGGCCATGTGGGTCAGCATGTCGTTCTTCTTGCCGGGCATCAGGCCGCTCTCCTTGTTCAGGATGGCGCGCATGTACTTGTCGGTGCTGAGCAGTCCCTTCATCAGGAAGTCGCCCTTGCCCTCGTTGATGAGCTTCACGGCCAGCGCGCCGGCCTTGTTGTCGTTGGCCTCCTGGACCATCTCGAACTTGTTGGGGTCGATGCCTTCCTCGGCGCAGACCTTCTTCATCGTCTCGATGTCGCCCACGAGGGTGGCCTCGACGATACCGCGGTCGATGGCGGCG
>CAMVAA010000034.1 GCA_947165345.1 uncultured Bacteroidales bacterium | reverse complement strand
TTGCCGCTCTTGCGGCCGTGCTGGTCGTATTCCGGTATGGGTGTGCCGTTGGGCAGGCCCATGCCGATGGTGCACACACGCACCCCCTCGCGGGCGGCGTTGCGAGCGGCCTCGATGGCGTCGTCCTCGTGGTTCTCGCCGTCGCTGATGACCACTATGGCGCGGCCTTTGTTCTTCTCCCACTCGCGTTCGCTGTCGCCGTAGCCGAAGGTCTGCATGGCCTTGTCGATGGCGTCGCCGATGGCGGTGCCCTGGGTGCTCACCATGTCGCAGCTCACCTGGTCGAGGAAGAGCTTGGCGGCGCCGTAGTCGTTGGTGAGTGGCATCTGAATGAAGCTCGTGCCGGCGAAGACCACGAGGCTCACCCTGTCGCCGGCCATGGAGGCCAGCAGGTTGTTCACGACCCGCTTGCTGCGTTCCAGGCGGTTGGGCTGAATGTCTTCGGCCATCATGCTGTTGCTCACGTCGAGGCAGATGGCTACGTCGCTGCCGGCGCGTTTGCCTTTCTCTATCTTGGTGCCGAACTGAGGGTTGGCCAGGGCCACCACGGCGAGTGCCATGGCGGTGAGTGTGAGGGCCATCTTCACGGCGGGGCGCCACGACGAGCGGTCGGGGATGAGGCGACCGAACATGGCGTGGTCGGCCCACTGGTCGAGCCGACGGCCGTTGCGCCACCGGGTGTAGCCCCACAGCAGTCCCGCCGCCGCCACCACCAGGAGCAGCCAAAGATACTCTATATGTTCAAAATGGACCATTTCCTTTGCTTTCTTGCTTTAACGGTTTGTCTATAACTTCATCCAGCCCCATCGCAGCAGAGCCTCGAGCATGAGTGCCACGACGGCAATCCAAATCCACAGGCCCTGTTCGTCGCGGGTCTGTGCGTACTGTGTGACGTCGATCTTGCTCTTCTCCATTTCGTCGATTTGAGCGAAGATGTCCTTGAGGGCGCTTTTGTTGGTGGCGCGGAAGTAGCGGCCATCGCCGGTGGCGGCGGCCATGCGCTGCATGAGCGGCTCGTCGATTTCGACGTCGATGTTCTGGTAGTGTACGCGTCCGAGCTGGTCGCGGAAGGGGTAGGGGGCTTTGCCGAGCGAGCCCACGCCGATGGTGTAGAGCCGGATGCCGTACATGGCGGCTATCTCGGCGGCGGACTGTGGGTCGACGCTGCCCTGGTTGTTCATGCCGTCGGTGAGGAGGATTATGACCTTGCTCTTGGCTTCGCTGTCTTTGATGCGGTTGATGGCGGTGGCCAGTCCGTCGCCGAGGGCGGTGCCGTCGCGCACGACGCCGCTCTTGACGGCGCCCAGCTGCTTGAGGAGCACGTGGTGGTCGATGGTCAGCGGGACCTGTGTGAAGGCTTCGCCGGCGAAGACGACGAGGCCCATGCGGTCGTTCTGGCGCCCGTCGATGAAGTCGGCGGCCACCTTCTTGGCGGCTTCGAGCCGGTTGGGCTTGAAGTCCTCGGCGAGCATGGAGCCGGAGATGTCCATTGCCATCACGATATCGATGCCTTCCACTTTCATTTCCTGCCGGCTCAGCTGGCTCTGCGGGCGCGCCAGGGCCACCACGGCGGCGGCGACGGCCACCAGGCGCAGGGCGTAGGGCAGCCAGCGCAGCCTCACCCGGAGCGAGCGTCGGAGGCCGGCGAAGATGGCGAGGTCGGAATGCTGCAGGGCGGCTTCCTGCTTGCGGTAGCGCCAAAGCCACCACGCCACAAGCAGGGGCACGAGCACGAGGCCAAGGAGCACCCACGGGTGGGCAAAGGTGATGTTATTCATCGGTAGCCTCCTTCTTTTCTTTGTCAGGGGTTGCGTCCTCCTGCGGTTTCACCAGCTTCCAGAGGCTCTCCACGAAGGAGGCGGCACGCTGCATGGAGGCTTCGTGTTCGTGGGGCAGGGGTTCGCTCTTGGCGAACTTCACCATGTCGGCCGTGGCGAAGATGTCGCGGAGGGGGGCGGTGTCAAGTGTTAAGTGTTTAGTGTTAAGTGAGAGGGCTTCGACGGTTTCGTCGCTGGTCATGTCGGTGGCGCGGATGCCGGTGGCCTCCTCGATGAAGCGTCGCACGATGTCGGTGAGCTCGGTGTGGTATTCTTTGATTTTGCCGGCCTGCCAGAGTCGTTTCTGGCGCAGGTCCTCGAGGTTGTCGACGGCGCGCTCGTAGGGGTTGCGGGTGTCGACGGGAGCGGCGGTGCCCAGCACCTGCTCGACCACGTGGCGGTGTGTGAGGAGCCACCAGACGCCGAAGGCTACGCCGCCCACGCCCAATGCCAGCAGCACCCAGCGGAAGATTTCCCAGAAGGTGTAGGGCACACGCTGGAGTGGCGCGATGTCGCGCAGCTGTGCGTCGGCGCTGTCAATGACCACGTCGGTGACGGTGAGCGCCAGTGAGTCGTCGGGGCCGTAGTGGATGTAGTGTGTTCCGGGCTCGAAGCTGGTAATCACGGTGGTCTGAGTGCCGGAGGCGGTGTCGAAGGACTGGCTGAGGGCCAGGATGCCGCCTTGCGAGAGCATGTCGGTGGAGGGGTACTGCCCGGTGCGTCCGATGGTGAGGGTGGTCTGGTCGCCGAGGGCAATGGTGTCGGCGGCGAGGGAGGCCTCGGTCTGGCCGTGCGCCACGAGCCCCATAAGGCTCAGCAACCCAAGTATAAAGGTTTTTTTCATCGCTCTTAGCTTCTTCTTGATAACAGGCCCCTGAGGGGCTTCACAAAGTCTTCGCCGGTGTAGAGTGTGGCCATGTCGATGCCGTAGCGACGGAGGGTGGCCTCGGTGCGTGCGGTGTGTTCGGCCACGCGTGCGTCGACGGCGCGTCGCACGGCGTCGTCGCCGGTGTCGACCCAGAGGGTCTCGGTGCTTTCGGGGTCGTAGAACTTCACCAGGCCGACGTTTTCGAGCCGCTCTTCGCGCCGGTCGACGAGCCGCAGCGCCACCAGGTCGTGGCGTCCGGCGGCGAGCTTCAGCGCGTCGTTGTAGCCCTCGTCGAAGAAGTCGCTCAGGAGGAAGGTCGTGCAGCGCCGCTTGTTCATGTTGTAGAAGTAGCTCAGGGCGTTGCCGATGTCCGTGCCCGACGACTGAGGCCGGAAGGTGATGAGTTCGCGGATGATGCGGAGGATGTGTGTGCGGCCTTTCTTGGGCGGAATGTATTTCTCGATGCGGTCGCTGAAGAGCAGCATGCCGACCTTGTCGTTGTTGGCTATGGCGCTGAAAGCCAGAGTGGCTGCGACCTCGGCGGCCAGTTCTTCCTTGAACTGGCGGTTGGTGCCGAAGCGGCCCGAGCCGCTCACGTCGACCAGCAGCATGACGGTCAGCTCGCGCTCTTCCTCGAAGACCTTCACGTAGGGGTGAGCCAGGCGAGCGGTGACGTTCCAGTCGATGTTGCGCACGTCGTCGCCGTACTGGTATTCACGCACTTCGCTGAACACCATGCCGCGCCCTTTGAAGGCGGAGTGGTACTCGCCGCTGAACATCTGCTGGCTGAGTCCCCGCGCCTTGATTTCTATCTTCCTTACTTTCTTGATGATATCCTCGTCCATGTTCCAGTTTTAGTTGTTAGTTTCAGTTTTTGCATGGCCTCGCGGACGGGCTGCTCGCAGTTGTAAGACAGGAGCTTGCGGGAAGCGGTCCGGACAGGTCAAGAACCAAAACGTAAAAACTCAGACCACAAATCAAGGCACGTCTACGCGGTTCAGCACCTCGTTCACGATTTCTTCGCTCGTGACGTTCTCGGCCTCAGCCTCGTAGGTGAGTCCGATGCGGTGGCGCAGCACGTCGAGAGCCACGGCGCGCACGTCCTCGGGGATCACGTAGCCGCGGCGGTGCATGAAGGCGTAGGCCTTGGCCGCCGATGCCAGGCTTATTGAGCCGCGCGGTGAGGCGCCGTAGCCGATGAGGGGCTTGAGTTTTTCGAGGCCGTACTCGCCGGGAAAGCGGGTGGCGAAGACGATGTCGGTGATGTAGTTCTCGATTTTCTCGTCCATGTAGACTTCGCGCACTACGTTGCGGGCTTTCAGGATGTCTTCGGGTTTGAGCACTGCGCGGCGGTCGGCGCTTTCGGCGCGGCGGTCGGCGGAGGCATTCACCTGCTGGTGAAGGATTTGGCGCTCTTCATCGCGTTTGGGGTATCCTATGACGACCTTCAGCATGAAGCGGTCGACCTGTGCTTCGGGCAGTGGGTAGGTGCCCTCCTGCTCGATGGGGTTCTGGGTGGCCATGACGAGGAAGGGCTCCTCGAGGCGGAAGGTCTGTTCGCCGATGGTCACCTGGCGTTCCTGCATGGCTTCGAGCAGCGCGCTCTGCACCTTGGCCGGGGCACGGTTGATTTCGTCGGCAAGGATGAAGTTGCTGAATATCGGTCCTTTCTTCACCTGGAACTGCTCGCTTTTCTGGCTGTAGATCATGGTGCCCAGGAGGTCGGCGGGGAGCAGGTCGGGGGTGAACTGGATGCGGCTGAAGCGGGCGTCGATGGCTTGAGCCAGAGTGGTGATGGTCAGGGTTTTGGCCAGTCCCGGCACGCCTTCGAGCAGCACATGTCCGTTGCTCAGCAGTCCTATCAGAAGGCCTTCCACCATGTGTTTCTGGCCGACAATCTGCTTTCCGAGCTCCATGGTAAGCACGTCGACAAAGGCGCTCTCGCGGTTGATGCGCTCGTTGAGTTCCTGAATGTTAACTGATTCCATTGTTTCTTGTCTATATTGGTCTTGTTTATGTTCTTGCGATTTTGGTCTTTGCGCTTTTCTCCCCCCACTTTTCATAACTGCGCGGCTACGTCATAACAAGATGTATACCTTGTTTATTGTATTATTAACTTTTTTTAACCGCTTGGCAGGGTGGGAAGGGGCTGCGTGGGCGTGGACGGGAGGGGGTGGAGAGGCTGCGTCACGGTGGGGGATGATGATGGGTATAGCGGTTGTAAATATCATGGTCTATGAGTGTTATGTGGGTGTGGCCTGCTTGTTGGACGCCCGTTGAGGGGTTGGCCTGAAGATGTAATTTGCTTGGGTGGGCAATGGGTGGTCGAGTGGTATTTTTTTGACAAGAAGAAAGGCGGTGGGGGCGGTGGCGGAAGTTGAAAATTGACAGTGAAAAATGAAAAATGAAAGGCCTTTTTTAGGGGGTGGGGAGGTGGCGGAGGGGGTAGAGAGGGGGTAGAGAGGGGGTAGAGAGGCCCCAGAGAGGCCCCAGAGAGGGGGTAGAGAGGGGGTGGCTTGGAGTCTCATGGCAGAGATGCATGGATGGTTGAGACGGCAGATGTCGTACCCAGAGGAGGCTTCGGCCGTGGCGGGTGTGGCAGCGGAGTATGTGATAAAAAAACAAAAAAAATGAAAGAAAAGTCATATATATAAGGAAAAATGTGTATCTTTGTGCGTTAATTGTTATTGGCAGAATTGAATAAACAAACTAATTTATAATATATTATGAAAAGAAACAAAGTGCTTCTCGGCCTGTTTGCAGGCGTTTTGGCTTTGATTGGAGGCTCTGCCCAAGCTCAGCAGAGCAAGTTTTTCGAGATTGGACCGTCGAACATCGGCGGCCAGGTGTCGTGCTTGGCATTCGACCAGCAGGACCTGGACCACACAACCCTCTTTGCCGGTGCCACCACGGGTGGCCTCTACGTCAGGACCGACAATGTTCAGAACATCATGAATATCTACGAGGCGCGCAACTATCCGGAAGGTTGGAAGATGTCTTTGCTGCCAAAGATAGACATGTGGCACTATGTGCCTTACTATGGTGAGGATGGCAAAGAGGTGGTGCTGCCTATCAGCGCCATGCTCCAGCTTCCGTCGCCGAGCCGCAACCTGCTTATTGGTACCGGTAGCGACACCTATCAGCAGGGAAGCAACTTCAGCCGCATGTCGGTCAAGGGCCGCGGCCTGTTCCTGTACAACATCGACAGCTGCACCTTCAAGCCCGTCGCTTCGACCAAGGACAAGGACGACTTCACGGCCGTGCACGCTATGAAATATGTCTATCGCAACGGTACGATGTATCTCTACGTGGCCACCAGTACGGGTCTCTACCGCTGGACCATCAGCTCGGAGAACGACTGGATGCGCAACTACGAGACCGTCTTCACGGGCGATGTGGACCAGCTCGTTGTCAACAGCCAGCTGAGAATGGTTTTCTTCAGCGTTGGCGGAAGCCTGTACAAGATCAGCGATGCCACCGCCGATATCGCGCCCAGCAACCCCATCTGGCGCAACATCAGTTCCACGAACAGTGCCTTTGGCAACCCCAATGGTGCCCTGAAGCTTGCCATCGGCGACGACCCGTCGTACCTCTATGCCATGGTCATTCTTCCTTCGGGATATATGGATGATGTGTATCTCACGCGCGACATGCAGACCTGGCTTCCCCTGGCCACCTCGTCGGTGGTGCCCTTCTCCGCCAATTCGGGCTTCGAGTGCGGTACCATCACCGTCGACCCGGGCAACCCCGACCACATCTTTGTCGCCGGCACCAACATCTACTCCGGCACCGGTTTCAGCGAGGGTTCCCTCTACCAGTGGATGAGCTCGTCGATGTCCGAGTTCCAGCTCAATTCGGGTGACTATATGCAGTATGTGTACAGCAACTCCTACTTTGTGCACTCCGGTATACAGCAGATTCTCCCGGTCTACCGCAACGACATGATGACCTACTACATCGCCACCAACGGCGGTGTCTACTCCACCCATTTGTTCAACTCGTATGAGAACCTGAACAACGGCCTGAACAACATACAGATTAACGGTCTTGCTGTTTGCCCCGACGGTTCGATACTGAGCGGTGCCAACGACAACGCCTGCCCCTTCATTGAGAGCCGCACTGCCCACGTCGGCGGTTCGCCGGAGATTAGCTGGTTCGACGACGGTTCGAACGGCAATATCAACCACACCGCCAATATCATCTGGTACGGTACCGGTGGAAAGGTGGCTGCCTCGAAATTCCAGCAGATATCCCCCAGCCAGCGCCGCAATATCTACGTCTCCGGAGAGAACGGTCAGTATGCCCGCTCGTTCACGAACTACTACGACTTCACTGACAACCAGGTTTGGACCACTGGTAGCGGCTTCATGACCAGCGACCCGAGAGGCGGCGGCCCCGCCATCGGCCAGATTTATACCTGGGAGACCAACAATGACATATATTTCAACGACAGCCTTACCGTCAAATTCGACACGATGAGCCTTGTGTACCGCCCCAACAGCAACGGTTCCTACGACACCATCGAGGCAGGAAGCAGCAACTTCGTCTTCATCAAGAATGACAAGGTGAGCATCATGAGCCGTGCCAACTCGGATTACCCCTTCGATTATGAGTTCCAAGGCCGCCACAAAATCACCGACAGCATCCGCGTGAAGAATCCCATCCAGTCGCGCGTTCTCTTCATTGCACAGGACTCCATCGATAATAAAGAGTGGGGCGTCTACTACTCGTGGCGCGCCTCCGACTTCACCAAGGTCTTTGATGTTGTCGCCCAGGCTGACCCGCGTCTCCACGACCGCCTTATCTTCTGGTCCAAGATATACGCCAATCGTCCTGGCGAGTCCAACATTCCCCGCAATGTCGTGATGAGTGACGATGGCCGCTTTGCCTTCGTTTCGGTTGTTGACACCAAGACCGGCCGGTCCATGCTTATCAGAATCGGTGGATTTGAGAACGTTGATCTCTCGCAGTCGCAGCAGCAGATTATGAACGACTTCAAGACCCCCGTCCTCAACAGACGTACCAAACTCGTCTATGACACCCTGAAGGTGGCCGGCAACGTCTGGATGCCTCGTCCCGTCAGCTCGCTTTCCATACTTGGCGACAGTGTCGTCATGACCTTCGACGTCTATACCGATGCCGAGAACAACAACTTCCCCAATGTGGTGCTCGTTACCAACATCAAGGGCAACATGAACGCAGCCCTGTTGGACAACAGCTTCAAGGGACAGCCTGCTTTCACCTCGATTGTCGAGAAGACCACCGGTGACATATTTGTCGGTATTGACAATGGCGTGATGATATATAAGAAGAGCAGCAACAGCTGGGAGCAGTATGAGAATCTCACTGGCGTGCCTGTGACAGCCATCGTGCAGCAGCAGGACAACCTGCCTGTCCGCCGTCACACAACCGTCGACGGTATCAACCGCCTGAAATATGTCTTCGCCAAGACCAAATGGCCCAATGCCATCTACTTTGGCACCTATGGCCGTGGTATCTTCGCCGACATGACATACGTCACCGACACCGTGAACGAGGTCTCCGATTCGTCGGATTACCTTGGCATTCCCACTGTCGTGAGCTCCGAGATGAGCAGCGTGAGCGTCTACCCCAACCCCGTGTGGGGTGAGGCCAACCTGTCGCTCACCACTGCCGTTGCCGGCCAGGCCCGTCTGCGCATCTATGACCTCAACGGCCGTGTTGTTGTCGACCGCAACCTTGGCTATGCCGCTGAAGGCAGCCAGACCTATACCGTAAGCACCGAAGGCATGTCGAAGGGCATGTATCTCGTCAACGTCATCATCGGCGGCCATACGGCGGCCACCAAGATGATGGTTCGCTAATCGGGCTTGCAGAGAGGATAAGAACCGCAGGAGGTGCCGCCCGACAGAGCAGCACCTCCTGTCATTATAAATAGGAATAAATAATAAATATACCATAGATGAACACCAACCTCGTAGAAGAATTGAAATGGCGCGGCATGATACACGACATCATGCCCGGCACCGAAGAGCAGCTCCGCAAAGAAGTCACCACGGCATACGTGGGTATCGACCCTACCGCCGACTCGCTCCACATAGGGCACCTCGTGAGCATCATGCTCCTGAAGCACCTCCAGATGGCCGGCCACAAACCCCTCGCAGTGGTGGGTGGCGCCACGGGCATGATAGGAGACCCGAGCTTCAAGGCCACCGAGCGCAAGCTTCTCACCCCCGACGAGATACAGCACAACGTGCAGTGCATACGACACCAGCTGGAGCGCTTTCTCGACTTCGAGAACCCCGTCAACGGGGCCGAGATACTGAATAACTACGACTGGATGAAGGACTACCTTTTCCTCGACTTCATACGCGACGTGGGCAAGCACATCACCGTGAACTACATGATGACCAAAGACAGCGTCAAGAAGCGCATGGAGACGGGCATCTCGTTCACCGAGTTCAGCTACCAGCTGCTGCAGGGCTACGACTTCCTGACCCTCTACCGCACCAAGGGCTGCAAGCTGCAGATGGGCGGCAGCGACCAGTGGGGCAACATCACCACCGGTACCGAGCTGATACGCCGCATGGAAGGCGGTGAGGCTTTCGCCCTGACTTGCCCCCTCATCACCAAGGCCGACGGCACTAAGTTCGGCAAGACCGAGGGCGGCAATGTGTGGCTCGACCCCGAGAAGACCAGCCCCTACAAGTTCTACCAGTTCTGGCTCAACTGCTCGGATGTGGACACGGCGCGCTATATCCGCATCTTCACCCTCTTCACGAAGGATGAGATAGAAGACTTGGAGAAGAGACATGCCGAGACCCCGGAGCAGCGCATCCTGCAGAAAGCCCTGGCCAAGGACATTACCATACGTGTGCATGGCGAGGAGGCATACAACACAGCCATAGCCGCCAGTGAGTTGCTTTTCGGCCGTGCCACGACCGAGCAGCTCAACGCCCTCGACAGAGAGACGCTGCTCAGCGTTTTCGACGGTGTGCCGCAGTACACGGTGAGCCGTGCCGCCATAGAGGCCGGAGCGTCGCTGGTGGACCTGGCCGCCGAGGTGGGTATGTTCGCCAGCAAGGGCGAGATACGCCGTGAGCTGAAGCAGAACAGCATCAGCGTCAACAAGCAGAAGGTCGGCGAGAGTGCCACCCTCACGGCCGCCGACATATTGGCCAGTGGCTGCATACTGGTGCAGAAAGGCAAGAAGAACTATTATATCCTCAACGTGGAGTAGCCACGTTGGGACGACAGAAAGTGTCCGTGGGCGCACAGACCACGGGACCGGTCGAAAACATAATATTCAGAACCCCATCGGGGCGGCGGAAGGAGAGCATCCAATCCCGTCGCCCCGATGGGCTTTTATGATTAGAAGTGGTGGCCGATGTTGATGTATATGTAGGGATACTTGGTGCGGGTGCTGTAGCCGAGGCGCAGGTCGATGGGGCCGAAGATGGTGTTGTAGCTATAGCCTATCTGAGTGCCGAAAAGGTCGGGCACGGCGAGGAGGTCCTGCAGTCTGTCGCTATGGAGGGCCGTGGCAAGGCGCAGCAGGACGTAGTGGTTTTTCTTGATGCGGTACTGAGCCTGGAGTTGCGCGGCTATGAAGTGGCGCTCCACATATTCAGTGTGGCCTATGCCGGCGAAAGGCATCTGCTGTGCCACGATGTGGCCGAACCACTCGCTGCCCACGGCGTTGAGGTATGCCGGGGGGACGTCGTCGGTCATCACGATGCGCCCGTAGACCATGGGCTGGAGAGAGAGGTGGCGGCCCATGGGGATGTTCACGCGCCAGTTGGCGCTCAGGTCGTTGATACCGACGGCGCCGTTATAGGTGACCATGTTGTCGGTGCGATAGGCGTAGGCGGCGTGCAGCCGTGTGCCGGAGGTGGGGAAGTACCAATGGTTTTCGGTATTGAGGTCGGCCTGGAGGTTGTATGACAGGAAGCTCTCGTCGTGCAGCTCCACGGCGCTGGTGCCGGCCGAGAGCAGGGGGCCATAGTAGTCGTAGTAGTCCCACTGCAGACCGATGCGCAGGGTGAAGTTCTTGACCTTGAAGTTCAGCGGGGCCAGTTCGATGTTGTGCTGGCGGTATTTTACGTTGTAGGCCCGTGTGCCGAGGGTGTATATCTCCACCTCGTGACGGCCGAGAGTGTAGCTTATGCTGGGCGAGGTGAAGCCGCGCGGGAAGAGCGTGTACTCCAGCTTGCCTTCCAGGAGCCGACCAAGGCGTAGAGTTCCGGCGATACCCATGGGGAGAGCTGTCGGGAGCGGCACCTTGGCGTTGAGCTGGATGGCGCCCATCTCTTCGGTGTCGAAGCGGAATCCCACGCTGGCGATGGGCGAGTCGGCTGGACGTTGTGATGGGACCGCGCGGTGGCGGCGAGTGGCCACGGCCAGAGAGGAGTCGGGCATGGCGGTCTTGGCATGGCGCTTCAGGGTGGTGGAGCCGGAGGCGGCGATGCGAGCAGCAAGGGCGAGCAGTTCGTCGCGGTGGCGTGCGGCTTCGGCGCTGCCGCGGGCGAGGAGGGAGTCGATGGCCGATGGGGTGAAGCTGGCGGCGCTGTAGCCGGACACGTCGACGTGCATCATCACGTCGCTCATAGCCACATTCTCGACCAGCTTGTTGCGGCAATTGACGTCAATAATCTGAGACAGGACGGAGGTGGCGTCGCTGATTTCGTCGGCGCTGAGGCTTTCGCCCTGGACGCTGACGCCGATGATAATGTCGGCCCCCATGCGTCGTGCGAGGTCGGCGGGGTAGTTGTTGCGCAAGCCACCGTCGATGAGGACCTTGTCGCCCATGCGCACGGGTGTGAAGACGCCGGGGATGGCCATGGAGGCGCGCATGGCGCGGATGAGGTAGCCGCTGCGGAAGTCGACCTCGGTGTTGGTGACGATGTCGGTGGCGACACAGGCGAAGCGGATGGGCAGGCTGTCGAAGGAGATGCTGTCCAGATAGTTGGAGCAGAGTTGCCGGAAGAGGGCGTTGAGATTGCGGCCGCGGATGAGACCGCCTTGCTGTGGGCGGTCGCTGCTGATGCCGCGGATGAGGGCGTAGGTGTTCTGCTCGCGGCGCTGGTAGAGTGTCAGGTCGGCGGGGTCGGTGCGGTCGCTGAGGAGGGTGGCCCAATCCTGGTTTCGCACCAGCGAGTCGAGGTAGTCGGTGGAGTAGCCGACGCAGTAGAGGGCGCCGATAAGGGAGCCCATGCTGGTGCCGCAGACGATGTCGATGGGGATGCCGGCTTCTTCGACGGCGCGGAGGGCGCTTATGTGCGCCACCCCTTTGGCGCCGCCACCGCTGAGGACCACGGCCACGGTGGGGCGCTGCTGAGCCACGGCGCCGAGGCACATGGCACAGGCTACGAGTAGGGAAAACAGTCTTTTCATGATGCTTGAGAGTAGATGTCCTTGTGTACACGCAGACCCTGGAGCAAGCCGCGCAGGGAGAGGTAGACCATGAACGAGAGCCAGAGTATGTTGTTCCACCGGTAGGCGTCGAGGCTTTGTCCGGCGAGGAGTTTGAGACCGAAGTAGAGAGAGAAGAAGGCCGCCGTAGCCACAAACATGGCGTTGCGCATGGTGCGGCTGGCGGTGGCGCCGATGAAGATGCCGTCGAAGAGGAAGGCGGCGAAGCCGCAAACGGGAATGGCGAGGACCCAGCCGAGGTAGTCGCCGGTGGCGGCGATGAGTGTTTCGTCGTCGGTGAAGAGGTGCAGGAACTGGCTGTTGAAGAAAGCGTAGAGCACCGTGAAGACGACGGTCAAGGCGAGGCCCCACGCGAGCAGCAGGCGTACGGCGGAGCGCAGATTGTCGCGCTGGCGAGCGCCGATGTAGCGTCCGACGAGGCTCTCGCCGGCATAGGCGAAGCCGTCCATGATGTAGCTGAAGAGGGTGAAGAACTGGAGCAGGATGGCGTCGATGGCGAGTATTTCGTCGCTGATGCGGCCGCTGGCGGCGGTGATGAAGCTGAACACCGCCGAGAGGCAAACGGTGCGCAGGAAGATGTCGCCGTTGACTTTGAAGAAGCGCCGCATGTCGGCCCAGCGGAGGGCGGATTTGATAGTTGAGAATTGATAATTGAGAATTGATAATTGGGAGTTGAGATGGCGGAATTTGCGTCGCAGGAGGACGATGCCCAGGAAGAGGCCGCTATAGTTGGCGACGACGGTGCCGAGGGCCACGCCGGCGATGTCCCAATGGAGTCCCAGCACGAAGAGCAGGGAGCCGACGATGTTGACGCAGTTGAGGAAGATGGCTATCCACATGGGCGTCTTGGAGTCCTGCATGCCGATGAACCAGCCTTTGATGGCGTAGAGGCCGAGGGTGGCTGGGGCGGCCCAGATGCGGACGAAGAAGTAGGTGAGGGCCATGCGCATCACGGAGTCGCTGGCATCGAAGACGACCGGCACCAGGAGCGACAGAGGCCACTGGAGGACGATGAGCAGGAGGGCGATGCCGACGGCGATGGCGAGAGCGCGCACGAGGGTCTTCACGGCCTCGTCCATGCGGCCTGCACCGTAGGCCTGGGCGGTGAAACCGCTGGTGCCCATGCGGAGGAATCCGAAGTTCCAGTAGATGAGGTTGAAGATGGATGTGCCGATGGTGATGGCGCCGATGTGTGCGCTGGAGAGATGGCCGACGATGGCCATGTCCACCATGCCGAGCAGGGGCACGGTGATGTTGGTTACGATGTTTGGCAGTGCGAGGCCGAGGATGCGCTTATTCACACACCACGCTGTTTAGCACGCGGCGGGTGGCTTTGTCGGACACGAGCGCCACGATATTCCAGTTACGGTCGACACCTTCGGGGAGGGAGTAGGAGAAGGTGGCTTTGCGGCATTCGCCGGCGGCGCCGGTGCATTCGATGTCGGCCCCCCAGACGTCGGTGATGACGTCGCGGAGCATGTGGTTGTGGACATAGTCGGTCACGGGGCGGGTGCCGTCCATCTGCCAGTAGGGGAGGGAGTCCTGTGTGAGGACGAGGGTGAGGGTCACGGGGTCGGTATACTCCTGGACGAACTGGAGGTTGATGTCGATGGAGAGTGAGGAAGAGCCGGACACGGAGCCTTCGAGCGCCACGACGGGGTCGGAGTCGGTGACGGTCTGGATGTCGGTGGAGATAGTGGTCATACTGCCGTCGTACATCTTGTCGACGCGGTTGATGAAGGCGGCGGGGAGGGCGGGTTTGCCCCAGTACTCTTCCCAGACGGCGCCGTCGTCGGTGCGCATGTCGGGGCTGTTGGGGCCTGGAGCGCCGAAGCTCTCCTGGCTGGAGTTGACGGAGACGAGGACGAGGAGGTCGTGGAACTGCTCGTGAGCGGCGTCGAGTGTGCGGTCGGCGGCGGGGCAGTTGATGCAGCGCGGCCCAGTGAATTTCTCGACATAGGCGCGCTGGACGGGGTTGGCGACGGGTGTGCCGTCGACCCATGTGGCGGAGCTGCCGGCAAAGGTGGCGTAGTTGCCGTCGGCGTTGGGTTCTATCTTGTCGCAAGCGGTGGCCAGGAGGGCGGCCGCCATTATGATGAGGCTTGTCTTTTTCATGACGATGGACTTGGTTATAAGGTTAGAAACTGGTTGTGAGGCTGAAGGTGAGGCCGTTGCTGGCTGGGACCTGGCGGCATACGCCGCCGATGCAGAGGAGACCTTCGCGCTGTTTGCCGTAGCCGAGCTGGAGGCGAGTGGCGCCGTGGGTGTAGCCGACGGAGAGGTTGTAGTAGTTGCCGATGCCGTCGTTGTAGGCGTATTGGTCGCTGGCGGAGATGAACCAGTGGGTGCCGATGTTCCACTCGACGAGGCCCATGATCCAGTCGCCGGCGCGGCGGTCGGTGTGACCTTCGTCGGGGTCGTAGCGGCTGTCGCTGCCCATCCATTCGGCCTCGAAGCGGAGCGAGTGGCTCTTGTTGACCTTCCAGGAGAGGTCGGCTATGGCGACGTGGTTGTGGTAGAGGTCGGGGGAGTGGCCTTCGACGACGGGGTTGAAGAGCTGGTAGGCGTAGGTGACGTTGAGTTTCACGGACTTGCTGAGCTTCTTGGCGACTTCAAGGGAGAGGTCGGCGTAGTAGGTCTCGCCGAGGCCCGGGTTGACGGAGTAGCCTTCGGTGCCGGCGCCGCCGGTGACGGTGGTGTCGAGGCCGGCGATGAAGGAGCCGTTGAGGTGGATGTCGGTGCCGTACTTGCCGCCGAGGAGGGTGCCTTTCTTGATTTTGTACATCACGTCGCCCTGGAGGCCCTGTTCACCGTTCACCTGAGTGGCGTAGGGGTAGATGGTGAGGAAGGCGTAGGTGTGGTTCTTGGTGATGGCGGGGAGGTAGTTGATATAGAGCATTTCGCCGGTCTGGGAGCGGACGCTCTTGAAGCCCATGTTGTCGACGCGCTTGGCCTGGATGCCGGCGCTGAAGCCGCGAGTGGAGTAGCCGAGGTTGAGCATGAGGGCCTGTCCGGGGCGGTAGATGTAGCCGTTAAGAGCCGAGGGGTCCTGACCTTTGCGGGCGTATTCGGCCTGGAGGTTCCATCCGCCGTAGGAGAGGTCGGCGCGGACGGCGCCGGCGCCGACGTTGAGAGGCAGGCTGAGGCGGTAGTTGTGGTCGGAGGGCAGTGGGAGGCTCTCGTCGCCCTCGTACTTGCTCACGAAGCCGGCGCCGAGGGTGGCGCGGAACTTTCTGTCGGCGAGGGGCTGGATGATGCTGTTGAGGTTGACTTCGGCGTCGACGCCGCGGACGAGGCCGTCGGCGTAGGACCAGTAGAAACGCTGTTTGCCGGCGAGGGCTTTGATGGTGACGCCATCCCAGGGTCGGAAGGTGACGTTCAGGCCGAGGAGAGCGTTGTCGAGGCCGAGGTAGCGGTCTTCGTAGGCGCGGAGGATGAGTCCGGAGCCGAACTGCTCGTAGAAGTTACCGGCGGTGACGCTGAGACGGCGCCCGTTGTAGGCCACGAAGTAGTTGGCGAGGCCCTGACCTTTCCACTGAGCGTCGAAGCCGAGCATGGGGTTCTGGTAGGCTTCGAAGCGTAGGCCGGCGGAGAAGTCGCCGTTGGTGTAGAGGATGTCGGCGCGAGCGTTCATGAGGAGCTTCTCAGGTACGTCGGTGGCGCCGATGATGGAGTCTTTGGAGCTCATCTGAGCGTCGAGCTGGACGTTGCCGGTGACATGTCCGCCGGCGATGCCTTGTGCCGCGGCGGTGGCCGCAGCGGCGACGGCGAGGCACAAGAGGGTGATTTTCTTTATGTTCATGATGGTGTACTTGTTTCTTTTGAAGAGCAAATATACGCCTTTTTTTAGAAACGCCGCTGATTTTAACAAAAAAGGCGGGGAAATTGAAAGTGGAAAGAGGAAAGTGGAAAGCGGAAAGTGGAAAGTGGAAAGAGGAAAGAGGAAAGTGGAAAGTGGAAAGTGGAAAGTGGAAAGTTGAAAGTGGAAAGCGGAAAGTGGAAAGTAGTTAAGCCAAGTGTACAGGGAAGCTGAAAGTTGAAAATTGTGTGGTGGTGTGCTGCGTCATGTGCAGGAGTGGGGATTTTTGTTGTTTTTGAGGGGGTAAGTATAATAAAATGGTGGACGATGACGTTAGGAAGGGTATTTAGAAGTGTTAAGTGTTAAGTGAGAAGTAATATGAAGAAATATATACACATTATGAAGAAGATGCTGCTCTTGGTGCCGATGGCTATGATGGCGTCGTGCACGATTTATCATCCGCAGTCGGTGGACATTCCGCTGATAGATCATCAAGGCGAGTGGAGGGGCGATGTGGCCGTGGGTGCGTCGTCGCTGGTGGTGATACCTGACAATGTGAGCCTGAACGCGACGGTGACGTACGGCGTGACGGACTGGCTGGCCGGTCAGGTGCACGCGAACTACGGTGTGGACAACTACTACCTTCAGGCTGCGCCGGGCGTGTACAAGGCGATAGGCGAGAAGTTCGTGGTGGAGGGCTACGTCGGTGTGGGCTACGGCGGTGTGAACCACGACGAGTCGAAGAATGTGACGGACACGTCGACGGTGTATCGCGTGTACGACGGGCACTTCGTGCTGCCGTTTGTGCAGCTGAACTTCGGCTGGCGGCGCCTGGGGCCGGTGGAGATAGGGTTCGGTGTGAAGGCCGGAGGCTATCTGCCGGATATGGAGTACCGGCGTCTGCGCGCGACGGAGCCGCCGACGGTGAAGTACGAGGAGATATACACGACGCCCAACTTCCTGCTGGAGCCGCATGTGCAGCTGAGGATAGGCGGGGAGCATGTGAACTTCACGCTGAGGGCGGGCTACAGCTTCCTGAGCGATTTGGACAACGGGGCTGAGCGGATGACGTATGACAGGATTGGGCTCAGCATGGGTCTGGGGTTCAACTTTTGAAGTGTTAAGTGGTGAGTTTTAATTGTTTAAGTATGAGTATGAAGAAGATTAGCTGGTTGCTCTTGGTGGCGATGATGATGTGGGGGATGATGGTGCCGGCGAATGCGACGGCGCAGGAGAAGAGGACATACGTGTTTGCGCAGAGGGATTCGGCGCTGAGGCTCGATGTGTGGAGTCCGGAGGTGGCGCGGGCTGACAGGGCGTGTGTGGTGGCGCTGTTCGGAGGTGGTTTTGTGGAGGGAGAGCGCGACAACGAGCTGCAGAGGGAGATAGCGCGGCTGCTGACGGGGCGCGGGTATACGGTGGTGAGCCCGGACTACAGGCTCGGGCTGAAGGACACGACGCACAACAAGCAGTACAAGGGGCTGTCGGGAGTGGCAGACATGTTTCAGTGGACGATAGACATGGCGGCGGAGGACTGTGCGGAGGCTGTGGCGTGGACGGTGGCGCATGCCGGAGAACTGAATATCAATCCGGAACGGATGGTGCTCACGGGCTGTTCGGCAGGAGCGATCACGGTGGCGCAGCTGGACTACTACCGTTGCAACAGAGAGAGCGAGAGTGGAGCGAGGGTGTCGAGTCTGCTTCCGCAGGGGTGGAAGCCGGCGGCGGTGGTGCCATACGCGGGGGCTGTGATGACGAAGGGAAAGCCGAAGTACAAGACGGCACCGGCGCCGACGATGTTTATGCACGGGATGAAGGACAAGATAGTGGCATACAAGCGTTTCCCGCTGCTGATGAGCCATGCGCTGCGCGGAGGGAGCACGCTGTTCGATGTGTTCAAGAAGGAAGGGTATCCGGTGTGGATAGTGCGGTTTGAGGGTATCGGCCACGAGGTGGCGTCGTTTCTGCCGGGTTCGGTGGATTTGTTCTGCGGGTTTGTGGAGCAGGTTTTCAACGGGTGTGTGACGACGCTGGACGCGACGATGAGCGACAAGAGCCTGGTGCCCACCAAGTTTACGGATATGACGGTGATAGATTTGTATAAATGATTTGGTAAGGTTTAAGGTTTAGGGTTTAAGGTTTAGGGTTTAAGGTTTAAGGTTTAAGGT
>CAMVAA010000033.1 GCA_947165345.1 uncultured Bacteroidales bacterium | reverse complement strand
TGGGTCCTCTCTACCCCCTCTCTGGGTCCCCTCTACCCCCTCTCTGGGTCCCCTCCGCCCCTTCTTCGACCCTTAGACCCTCCGACTCTTCGCCTCTCCGACTTTTTTCCCTCCCGTTTGGCCGTGTCCGGTTTTTTGCGTATATTTGCATCGGTCCGCCGATCCCACCTCGGCGCACAACGCCCTGTTAATCAAACTCGACAACAATAATATGGAACTGACTATACTTGTGTGTTTCGCTCTCTACACGGTCCTCCTCTTCGTGGTCATGTGGGCCACGGGGCGGCGCGGCGCGCGCGGCAACGAAGCTTTTTTCCGCGGCGGTCGTCGCTCGCCGTGGCCGGTGGTGGCCTATGGCATGATCGGCGCCTCGCTGAGCGGCGTCACCTTCATGTCGGTCCCCGGCGGCGTCTACGGCGGCGCTTGGACCTACATGCCCATGGTCTTCGGCTATGTCCTCGGCTATGCCGTCATCGCCCTCGTCCTCCTGCCTCTCTACTACCGCCTCAACCTGACCTCCATCTACTCCTACCTCGGCCAGCGCTTCGGCGTGCGCAGCGAAAAAACCGGCGCCACCTTCTTCATCCTTAGCCGTCTTCTCGGCTCGGCACTCCGCATGTACCTCGTCGTCTTCGTCCTCTACGAGTTCGTCTTCCGCGCCTGGGGCATCCCCTTCTGGGTCCCCGCGGTGGTCTTCATCGCCATCATCTTGCTCTACACCTTCCGCGGCGGCATCAAGACCGTGGTGTGGACCGACACCCTGCAGACCACCTTCCTCCTCCTCGCCGCGGCGGCCACCGTCGTGGCCATCCTGCAGAGCATGGACATGGGCCTCGGCCAGCTCCTCCGTCTCTCGGCCGAGAAAGGCTACACCCGCATGTTCGAGACCGACCCAACCGCCCCAAAGTTCTATTGGAAGCAAATCCTGAGCGGCATGTTCATCACCATCACCATGACCGGCCTCGACCAGGACATGATGCAGAAAAACCTCACCTGCCGCACCCTCCGCGACGCGCAGAAGAACGTCATGACCAGCTCACTCCTCTTCATCGTGGTCAACATCCTCTTCCTCTGCCTCGGCGCCGCTCTGCTCACCTACGCCGACGTCACCGGCTTCGCCCTCCCGCTCGGCGCCGACGGCAAGGTCGTCCCCGACAAAATCTTCCCCTCCGTGGCCTTCTCGCTCAGCGGCTTCACGGCCGTCTGCTTCGTGCTGGGAATGGTCGCCGCCGGCTACAGCAGCGCCGACGGCACACTCACCGCTCTCACCACCACCTTCTGCTACAACTTCCTCGGCTTCGGCCGCGAGGACAGCGCCGCGCAGCCCAAGCCTGTTTCCCAGCTGAAGGTCCGCCGTCTGGTGCACGTCGCCTTCGCACTGCTCTACCTGCTGGTCATCGTGGCCTTCCGCCCCTTCCACCGCCAGTCGCTCATCGACACCGTCTTCGACGTCGCCGGCTTCACCTACGGCCCCCTCCTCGGCCTCTACGCCTTCGGCCTCTTCTCCCGCCGCCGCGCCCGCGACAGCTGGGTCCCCGTCGTCGCCGTCCTCTCCCCCGTGGTCTGCTACGTGCTCAAGCTCTACTCGCCACTCTGGTTCGGCTACCGCTTCGGCTTCGAAATCCTGCTGCTCAACGGCCTCATCACCTTCCTCCTCCTCTGGCTCAGCTCCTTCCGTAACCCCGGGCGGAACAACGACAGCGCGCCGGCAACCCTAAAAGACTCATCACTCAGACCCACTCAACAATGAACATGTTCGTCACCATACTCGGCTCCGGCGCCGCCCTGCCTATCGGCGCCCGCCGCTGCAGCGCACAGGTCCTCAACATCGCCGGCTTCAAACTGCTCATCGACTGCGCCGAAGCCACCCAGGACCGCATCCGCTACAACCACCTCAAGCTCCAGTCCCTCTCCACTATCCTCATCTCCCACCTCCACGGCGACCACTTCTTCGGCCTCCCCGGGCTGCTCTCCACCATGCACCTCTGCGGCCGCACCGAGCCCGTCACCATCGTCGCCCCGCGCGGCGCACGCCAGGTCATCGAGACCACCTTCGACCTCACCGGCAACCACATAGCCTTCCCCATCGACTGGCGCGAGCTCGACTTCGACGAAGGCCTGCACCGCGTCTTCGAATGCCGTCGCTGCACCGTCGACGCCTTCCCGCTCGACCACTCGGTCCCCGACTACGGCTTCCGCATCACCGAGGTCCCGCCCGTCTCCGCCCGTCGCGCCCCACTCGTCTACGCCTACTGCTGCGACACGGCCTACGACGAACGCATCCTCCCGCACATCGCCGGCGCCGACCTCCTCTGCCTCGAGTGCACCTTCAGCAACGAGTACGAACGCCTCGCCGCCGAGCGCAAGCACCTCACCGCCGGCCAGGCCGGGCGCCTGGCCCGCCTCGCCGGTGTCCGGCAGCTGCTCCTCACCCACATCAGCGCCCGTTTCCGCGAGCCCGACTTGCTTCTCGCACAGGCTGCCGCCGAGTTCGAAAATGCCGTCGTCGCGGCCGACAACATGCGCTTCGAGGTGGGCGTCGGCCGCTCGCTCCCCCTGCCGCAACCATCAGACAATGAGGTCTGAGCACCGGCCGCTGAAAAAAAACTTTGCCATATCCGAAAAAAGTAGTACTTTTGCACCCGCTTTTGCATTCGGAAAGATGCCGGAGTGGTCGATCGGGGCGGTCTCGAAAACCGTTGACCCCCTTGCGGGGTCCCAGGGTTCGAATCCCTGTCTTTCCGCCAAAGAAAAAAGTCTCACAGAGCGCCAGCCTTGTGAGACTTTTCTTTTATCCGTAAAATAGGACCTCTACCGCGTAATCTTCGTCCGCGGATTGTAGAAGTATCTGTACACCATACTGTACGCAATCCTCAGGCTCGACACCCCGATTGAGATATACTGCGGCCAGTCCTCGTCCCTGTAGGCGATTCTCTTCCTCTTTTCGGTCGGCTCCACATAGATGATGTCCCCCGAACGGAGGTAGTAGTAGGGCGAGTCGAAAAGGCTGCGGCTCGTGAGGTCGACGCTGTCCACAATGTCGCGCCGTCCGTCCGGACGTATTATCTTCACGTTGGTGTGTATCCCGTTCATCGTGATGTCGCCGCACCGCGCCAGCGCCTCCAGTATGGTGGCGCGACCGCCGTTGAAGGCCAGCGTCTGCGGCCTCTGCACCTCGCCCACCACCGTGACGTGGAAGTTCATCAGGCTCACGCTCACTATCGGGTCCGCTATGTAGTTGCCCTCCACCAGCCTCTGCTCCATCTCCCGCTCGAGCTGGCTGCACGTCAGCCCTGCCGCCGCCACTCTCCCCACCACTGGATACACGATGTCGCCGCTCTGCGACACGAGGTAGCCCGGCTGGCTCGTCTGGAGGTTCTTATGCTGGTTCAGCGTGGCCGCCGTCCGGCGCGTGTTGAACGAGGCCGCCGACTCCGCATTCTGGCTGTACACGTTGATATACAGCATGTCGCCGGCCGAGATGGTGTCGCTGTACGTCTGTTCTATCGGCATCGCCTTGTCGCGCGGCGCGTCGGACACGTAGGCGAACCGCGCCTGTTTGCTGCAGGCCGCGCAAAGCACGGCGGCGACGACTATGGGCAGTAGGTTCTTCACGGCTCGCTCAGTTTTTTTTCACCCACGGCATCGTGGGCAGTTCTACACTCTTGAAGGCCGAGAAGAAACCGCTCGTGGCCGGTTTCTCGCGACCGTAGATGTCGGCCACGAGGTCTTTGTACTTCTCCATCAGCGGCGCCCTCCGCAGCTTCAGGGTGGGGGAGAGCAGCCCGTTGTTCGGCGTCCACTCGTCTGTCACCAGCCTGAACTGCTTGATCTGCTCGTGCGGCGCAAGGCTCTTGTTGTACACGTCCAGCTCCTTCCTCATCTTGTCGTGCACCTGCGGCAGCGCTATCAGCTCCGCATTGTCGCGGTAGTGCAGCTTGTACTTCAACGCCCAGTAGTGCAGCGTGTTGAAGTTGGGGCTTATGATGGCCGCAGCCTGCTTCTCGTTCTCGCCGATGACCATCACCTGCTCTATATACTCCGAGCCGCGGAGCATGTTCTCTATCAGCTGCGGCGCCACATACTTGCCAGCCGACAGCTTGAAGATGTCCTTCTTGCGGTCCGTGATCTTCAGGTAGCGCCCGGCCACCAGTTCGCCGATGTCGCCCGTGTGGAACCAGCCGTCCTTGTCTATCACCTGCGCCGTGTACTCGGGGTCTTTGTAGTAACCCAGCATGATGTGCGGGCCGCGGGTCAGTATCTCGCCGTCGTCGTCGAAGCGCATCTCCACTCCGCTCAGCACAGGCCCCACGGTCCCTATCCGCACCTGGTGGTGCGCCGGGTCGTTGACGGCTATCACGGGCGACGTCTCGCTCAGTCCGTAACCCTCGTAGATGTTGATGCCGGCCGCCGCAAAGAGGCGTACCATCTTGGGCTGTATGCTGCTTCCGCCCGTGATGACCGTGAGACGCTTCCCGCCGAACTTCTCGCGCCACTGGCTGTACACCAGCCGGTCCAGCAGCCACTGGTTGATGCGGTAGAACGGCTGCACCTTCGCCAGCCCCGTATAGTCGTACCTCTGACCGTGCCGGAAAGCCCAGTCGTATATCTTCTTCTTGATGCCGGTGAAATCCTTGCCGGCTGCATAGAGCTTGTCGTGCACCATCTCCAGCACCCTCGGCACCGCGCAGAAGCCGTCCGCCTGTATCTCCTGCATGTTCTGCTGTATCGTCCCTAAGCTCTCCGCATAGTAGATGCTGATGCCCTTGTACTGGTAGTGGTAGTTCATCGACCGCTCGTAGATGTGGTTCAGCGGCAGGAACGAGAGGAACTTGTGCCGGTGGTCGCAGGGGTTCACCATGGCGTGCGCCGTGAAGTTGCTGCACAGGTTGCGGTGGCTCAGCATCACCCCCTTCGGCAGCCCCGTCGTGCCGCTCGTGTAGATCATCGTGGTCCAGTCGTCGGGCTTTATCGTGCGCTTCCGCCGCTCTATCTCGCCCATCCATTTGTCGCGGTTGGCAATGCCAGCCTTCAGTATCTCCAGCATCCGGTGCTCACCCTCTATGTTGGCCAGGGTGAACACTCGCGGCTTCTGCTCCATCTGGTCCAGCGCCCCTTTCAGGCGCCCGAGCAGCACCTTCGTGCTCACAAACACCGCCTGCGCCTCGCTGTGCTGCAGTATGTGAAGGTAGTTCTCGGTGGAAAGCGTCGGGTAGATCGGCACGTGGATAATGCCGCTCATGGCCAGGGCCATGTCTATGAAGTTCCACTCGGGGCAGTTGGCGCTCATCGTAACCACGCGGTCGCCCTCCTGAAGCCCTATCTCGCAGAGTCCGTAGGCCAGGTAATGTGCATATTTATAGTAGTCGTGCGACGAATATTTCACCCATTCGCCGTTCACCTTGCCCGCCAGCATATCCTCCTTCGGATAGCTTTCGACCAACAGGTCCAGCAGGTCAAATGTACGAGTTATCTCTACCATTTTTCACATATTTTAAGAATGCAAAAGTACGTACATTTTCCGATATGGCGAAATATTTAACATTTCGCCCCGCGTCTTAGAGCATTCCTTTCTCTTTCAGCACCTGCATCAGGTCGGCGCTCACGGCCTCGTTGGTGGCTCGCGGATAGCGCTTTGTGGTGAAGATCTCGCAGTAGTTGCGCGTCCCGTTCTCCTCCACCATGCGGCGGTTGAAGGGGTCGTCGTCGCGCACTCGGTGCGTGGCCACGAGCTCCGCGTCGCTCGGGTCGTGGTAGACCTCGCTGTGGAGCACGGCGTCGCGCCCCAGTCGCTCGCTCATGCGCCCCTCCTCGGCGGGGTACCCCATGGCCATCGTGATCACGGGCACCACCCCCTCCGGACACTGCAGCAGCTCCGCAATCTGCCGGGTGTTGTACATCACCGTGCCCAGGTAGCAGAACCCCAGCCCCCGGGCCTCAGCGGCCACGCAGATGTTCTGCGCGCAGAGGCTCGCGTCCACCAGGGCCGAAAGGAACCACAGCAGGTTCCCGTAGGGCTGGTCGCACCCGTTCACGGCGCAGTAGCGGTGGTAGCGGTGCACGTCCGTGCACACCGTCAGCCACAGCGGCGCCGTGGAGCACTGGCCGAAGTGCAGCTTGCACAGCTCCGTGCGCAGCGGCTCCTCGCGGGTCGCTATCACCGAATACAGTTGCATATTGCCCGTGTTCGAGGCCCGCAGTCCGCAGTCCACAATCTCGGCCAAAAGGTTGTCATCGACGCCTCGCTCGGCGAATCGGCGTATCGAACGGTGCTGCATCAGCGTGTCTATCGTCTTGTTGTCCATTGTGTTGTCTGTTTGTTCGTGTTTGTTCTTTCTTTGCAAAGATACACAAAATCCCCGAATCCCGAATAAAACCGCCCCCTCACCCATCTCAAATTGTCAATTATCAATTATCAATTTTCAATTAAAAAGAATTTCGTATCTTTGTGAGCGGATTTTTTGACAAGAAACAATGGCACTAACTGATAAACAGTTGATTGCTGACCTCAAGGCCGGTAAAAGAAGTCCCGTCTACCTCCTCATGGGCGAGGAGGGGCACTATATCGACGTCGTGAGCGACTATATGGAGAACAATATCGTCGATGCCTCCTTGCGCGACTTCGACCAGTCCGTGATGTACGGCAAAGACAGCTCCATGGCCGCCGTCGTCGACGCCGCCAGGCGCTACCCCATGATGTCCGATGTCCGTCTGGTGCTGGTCAAGGAGGCTCAGGACATCGACAAGCGGCAGTGGGCCGAGCTCGAGCAGTACCTGAAGGCTCCATCGCCACAGTCCATGCTCGTCTTCTGCTACCGCGGCGGCAAGCTCGACAAGCGCACGGCCGTCTACAAGGCCATCGAGAAAGCCGGCGTCGTATACGAAACCCCGAAGGTCTACGACAACCAGGTCCCGGCGTGGATCCGCGCCGAAGTGGCCTCCCACGGATTCTCCATCAGCGACAAGGCCGCCATGATGCTCACCGAGAACGTCGGCAGCGACCTGGGCAAGGTGGCCAACGAACTCTCCAAGCTCTACCCCCTTATTGGCGGGAACACGACCAACGGGAGTGAATCCGCCAATAAGGGCGGCGTCATCGACGAGGCCCTCGTCGAGCAGCAGGTCGGCGTCAGCAAGGACTACAACGTCTTCGAACTCCAGGCCGCCATCGGCCGCCGCGACGCGCTGGCATGCAACCGCATCGTCAACCACTTCGCCGCCAACCCAAAGAAGAACCCCCTCCAGCCCGTCCTGGCTCTGCTCTATGGCTACTTCCTGAAAATCATGTGGTACCACCAGCTCGAGAACAAGAGCGACGCGGCCAAGGTGCTCGGCTGCGCCCCCGTCTTCGTCAAAGACTATGCCCAGGCAGCCTCCCTCTATCCTCTCGGCAAGCTTGCCGCCTGCATCGGCTACCTCTACGACGCCGACCTGCGCAGCAAAGGGGTCCGCAACAGTGGCACCGTCTCCGACGGCGAAATACTGAAGGAACTGGTGTTCAAAATCATTCACTGACAACCGAATTCCACAATGAAATTCTCTATAAGATTCCTCTCCTTCCTGGCGGCCCTCTGCCTTGCCTCGCTGGCTGCCGGACAGGGCACCGTGCGCGGCACCCTCTTCGACGACGCCAACGGCGAGGCCATCCCCTTCGCCAACGTCATCATCGAGGGCACCGGCAAAGGCTGCGCCACCGACCTCAACGGCTTCTTCCTCATCGGCAAGGTCCCAGCCGGTCGGCACGAAATCAGGGTGCGCTTCATGGGCTACGAGGAGTATCGCGACTCCGTCATCGTCTACAACGGCCGCGTGACCGCCGTCACCATCCGCCTCCGCCCCTCAGCCCACATGCTCCAGACGGTGGAAATCAAGGACAGCCGCGCCGAGGAACGGCGCATGCAGACCCAGGTCAGCGTCGAGAAAATCACCGCCTCCCAAATCCAGCGCATGCCCTCCATCGGCGGTCAGGCCGACATCGCCCAGTACATGCAGGTCCTGCCGGGCGTCAGCTCCACCGGCGACCAGGGCGGACAGCTCTACATCCGCGGCGGCTCTATGATTCAGAACCTCTGCCTCTTGGACGGCATGGTGGTCTACAATCCCTTCCACTCCATCGGTCTCTACTCCATCTTCGAGACCGACGTCATCCTCAACGCCGACATCTACACCGGCGGCTTCGGCGCCGAATACGGTGGCCGCATGTCGTCCGTCATGGACATCAAGACCCGCGACGGCAACAAGCGCCGCCACAGCGGCAAGGTCGGCCTGAACACCTTCGGCGCCAGCCTCATACTCGAAGGCCCGCTGAAGCGCGAACGCCCCGATTCCAAGTCCACTGTCACCTACCTCCTGGCCGCCAAAAACTCCTTCCTTTCCAAGTCCTGGCCTCTCTTCTACGCCCCGCTCTACGACGCCGAACACTACCCCAGCCTCGTCAACGGGCTGCCGTTCGACTTCACCGATGTCTACGCCAAGCTGAGCCTCAACTCCGGCACCGGCAGCAAGGCAAGCGTCTTCGGCTTCCGCTTCGACGACGCCGTCATCGGCTACCAGGCCGTCGCCGACTACCACTGGCTCAACTACGGCGCCGGCGCCAACTTCTCCGTCGTCACCGGCGAGTCCGCCATCCTCGAAGGCACAGTCGCCTGGTCCGACTACCGCATCACCCTCGACGACGGTAGCTCGGCAAGCAAGTTCAGCGAAATCGGCGGCTTCAACGCCACCCTGCAAATCACCAACTTCATCGGCGCCAACCGCCTCCGCTTCGGTATCAGCATGGAAGGCTACAACACCGACTATGAGTTCACCAACCAGTACGGGCAACACACCACCCAGGAGGTCCCCTCCACAAGCCTCTCGGCCTTTGCTACCTACAAGTGGAAGGTGGACAATCTGCTGGTGGACCCGGGCATACGCATGGTCTTCTACTCCACGCTCAACAGTCTCAACCTCGAACCACGTCTGGCCCTGAAATACAACGCCTCCGACCGCCTCCGGGTGAAGTTCGCCGGCGGCTTCTACAGCCAGGTCTTCCTCGACGCTCGCTCCGACAACGACATCGTGAACCTCTTCTCCGGCTTCCTCACCGGCACCTCCGACCTCAACCTGCCCTCCTCCTTCCAAGGCGACGAGGTGACGACCTGTGTGCAGAAGGCCAAGCACCTCGTGGCCGGCGTGGAATACGACCTCTCCGAGCATGTGACACTCAACGCCGAGGTCTACTACAAGCGCTTCGACCAGCTCATCAACTCCAACCGCAACAAGATGTTCGATGAGAACGACTCGGTCTACCGCAGCGGTCCCTATGCCAAGCCGGAATACCTCCTCAAGGACTTCATCATCGAGGACGGCTACGCCATGGGCTTCGACCTCAGCGCCACCGCCGACCTCGAGCGCCTCTACCTTTGGGCCACCTACTCGCTGGGCTACGTCCGGCGCCGCGACGAGGTGCGCGAATACAACCCCCACTATGACCGCCGCCACACCGTCAACCTCCTGGCCACCTACGCCCTCGGCAAGGACAAGGAGTGGGAGCTGAGCGGTCGCTGGACCTTCGGTAGCGGCTTCCCGTTCACGCAGACACAGGGCGTCTACCAGAGCCTCCAGTTCGGCGACGGCATCGGCAGCGACTACGTCCACGAGAACGGCAACTACAGCCTCCACTACGCCGACGTCAACAAAGGCCGCCTGCCCAACTACCACCGCCTCGACATCGGCGTCAAGCGCCTCTTCTCCATCGGCAAGCGCGGCGTCCTCGAGCTCTCGGCCAACATCACCAACGTCTACAACCGGAAGAATATCTTCTACTTCAACCGCACCACATACGAACGTGTCAACCAGCTCCCCATCCTGGTGTGCCTCGGGGCCACGATGACGTTCTGATTCCGTGAATTACAACTAACAACCCAATACGATGATGAAGAAAGCAAAACTGTTACTGGCTGTTGTTGCGATGTCGTTTCTCTTCCTCGCCTGCAGCAAGGAGAAGGCGGTGCCCGTCGCACGGCAGTACTTCGCCTCGTGGAACAACTGCGATGCACTGTCCGCCCTGCAGGAGTACGTCGAAGATGTCACCAACCCCTCGTCGGCCAACTATATACGCGAGGCGGACCGTATCGCCACCTTCGACATGGACGGCACCTTCGTCGGCGAGCTCTACCCCACCTATTTCGAATACAACCTGCTGGAATACCGCGTCCTGGACGACACGGCCTACAGCCGCATTGCCCCCGACGACGTGCGCGAGACGGCGCTCGAAATAAGGGCTTTCGTCAGGGATGGCACCCCGCTGCCCGACCATTTCGACATGAAGCACGCCCGTGCTGCCGCCAAAGCCTACGCCGGCATGACCATCGCCGAGTTCGATGCCTACGTCAAGGCCTTCGCCGCCAAGCCCGCCAACGGCTTCACCGGCATGACCTACGCCCAGAGCTTCTACAAGCCGATGCTCGAGGTGTTTGACTACCTCAAGGACCACGGCTTCACCTACTATGTCGTCTCCGGCTCCGACCGTTTCATCTGCCGCGCCCTGGTCGAAAGCCTGGGCATCGAGCCTAACCGCGTGATAGGCATGGACGTGAAGCTCGTCTCCTCCAGCCAGGGCTCCGAAGAGGGGGTCAACTACACCATGGGCCGCGAGGAGGACATCGTCCGCACCGACGAACTGATAATCAAGAATCTGAAGGTGAACAAGGTGCTGCAGATTGCACAGGAGATAGGCAAGGTCCCCGTCCTCTCGTTCGGCAACAGCAGCGGCGACGTTGCCATGCACAACTACTGCCTCGACAATACCCGCAAGTCTGCGGCGTTCATGCTCATTGCCGACGACGACGTGCGCGACCATGCCGACAGGGAGAAAGGCCTGTCCTACGGCGAGCGCTGGCGCGCCGCCGGATTCCACGTCGTCTCCATGCGCGACGATTTCAAGACTATTTACGGTGCCGGGGTGACCAAGGTCCCCTTCACGTTCTGACGGTTCCGCGCCGCCTATCCTATCTTCGTCCAGTCTATGGGCGTCTGGCCGGTGCTGCGCAGGTAGTCGTTGGCACGGCTGAAGTGGCGGCAGCCGAAGAAGCCCCGGTAGGCCGACAGCGGCGAGGGGTGCGGCGCCGTGAGGATGCAGTGGTGCAGCGGGTTGATGAGCTTGCGCTTGCCGATGGCGTAGCTGCCCCACAGCAGGAACACTATGCCTTGGCGGCGCTCGGCGAGGGCCTGGATGGCGGCGTCGGTGAACTGCTCCCAGCCGTGGCGCTGGTGGCTGCCGGCGGCGTGCTCGCGCACCGTGAGGGTGGCGTTGAGCAGCAGCACCCCCTGCGCGGCCCAGCCGCTGAGGTCGCCGCTGGTGGCGGGGATCTGCGTGCCCAGGTCGTCGTTGATTTCCTTGATGATGTTTACCAGTGACGGCGGCACCGGTACCCCTTGCGGCACCGAGAAGCAGAGGCCCATGGCCTGCCCCGGCTCGTGGTAGGGGTCCTGCCCGATGATGACGGCCTTCACTTTGTCGAAAGGCGTGCTGTCGAACGCCGCGAATATCTTGCTGCCCGGCGGGTAGCAGGTGTGCTGCTGCCGCTCGGCCACGAGGAACTCCTTCAACTGTGCAAAATAAGGCGCCTCAAACTGCCCCTTCAGCACCTCATACCAACTGGAATCTATCCTTACAGTCATATCACAATTCATTCTTTATATTAACGACAACAGAGACAACGGAGACAACTTTGAAAAACGCGGAGCGAGATGTTGTTTGTGTTGTCATTGTTGTCGTTCATGTTTAAGCTAAAAAGCTGTTGTATTTGCGTTCTTTGCCGATGAGGCTCTCGATGCCGTGGCCGGGGAGCACGCGGTAGTCGTCGGGCAGGGTGAGGATGCGCGTCTTGAGCTTCTCGATGAGGGTGGGGTAGTCGCCGCCCGGCAAGTCGGTGCGGCCGATGCTGAAGTGGAAGAGGGCGTCGCCCGTGATGACGGCCTTCTCGCTCGGCAGCACGAAGCAGAGGCTCCCCGGGCAGTGCCCCGGCACGTAGCGGCACTCCACCTCGATGCCGCCCACCTTCAGCACGTCGTCGTCGCCGATCTCCACCACCTCCAGGTCGCCCATATTGTCCACCGCGAAGCCCATCATCGAGCCCCAGGCTTCGGCCTGCCGCAGCAGCTTGCGCCCCTCGGCGTGCATGCAGACTGGCAGGTGGTAGTGCTCGCAGCATTGGCGCAGCCCCGCTATGTGGTCCACGTGGGCGTGGGTGAGCAGGATGTGCGTCACCGTCAGCCCTTGCTCTTCGATATACTGCGTCAGCTGCACGTCCTCGAACGACGCCTCAGGCGCGGGGTCCACGATGGCGCACTGCCGCGACACCGTGTCGACGACGAGGTAGCAGTTGACCTCAAAATGGTTGAATGTGAATTGCTTTATCATAACCTTGCACGATTATCCGTTTTGCAAAGATACGCAATTATTCCGTCGCCGACCGCCACCACCCCGAAAAAATATATTTGCCCGGCCCGGCAGGTCTCCGTGCTTTTGCGGGGCGGCCAAGGCTGCGGTGGCGGACGCTCGCGTCCGCGCACAGAACAAAGGATATAAGTAAAACGGGGCCCTGCGCGCAGCGCAGGGCCCCGTTTGGTTAATTATACGGCAATTTGCGTTAGTGTGTTATCCGTTCAGCCAGGCGTCGAATTGTTCGCGCTTGAGGGCGGGGATGTCGAGCTTGAGCTTCTTGCGGAGGCCGCCGAGGTCGTTGAAGAGCTTGTTGGGGTTGGCCTCGCAGAGCTGGGCGTAGTTCTTCACGCCGGCTTTGGCCAGCACGGGCAGCCAGGCCTCGTCGACGCCGTGGGCGGTGAGGTCGGAGGTCTCCTCCTCGGCGCTCTTGGCCTGCACTTCTGGCTTCATCTGGGGGAAGAGGAGCACGTCCTGGATGCTCTGGGCGCCGGTCATCATCATCACCAGTCGGTCGATGCCGATGCCCATGCCGGAGGTCGGCGGCATACCGTACTCCAGGGCGCGCACGAAGTCCATGTCGATGAACATGGCCTCGTCGTCGCCCTTCTCGCTCAGGCGCAGCTGCTCCTGGAAGCGGCCCAGCTGGTCGATGGGGTCGTTCAGCTCGCTGTAGGCGTTGGCCAGCTCCTTGCCGCAGACGAAGAGCTCGAAGCGCTCGGTGAGTTCGGGGTTGTCGCGGTGGCGCTTGCAGAGGGGCGACATCTCGATGGGGTAGTCGGTGACGAAGGTGGGCTGGATGAGCTTGCCCTCGCACTTCTCGCCGAAGATGGCGTCGATCAGCTTGCCCTTGCCCATCGTGGCGTCGGTCTCCACGCCGAGGCGCTTGCAGGCCTCGCGCAGCTCGTCCTCGCTCATGGGGGCCACGTCGACGCCGGTCTCTTCCTTGATGAGTTGGCACATCGGGGCGCGGCGGAACGGCGGCTTGAAGTCGATCTCGTTGCCCCACACGTTGACCTTCGTGTCGCCGTGCAGCGTCTTGGCGATGCGCTCCAGCATGTTCTCCGTGAAGGTCATCATCCAGTTGTAGTCCTTGTAGGGGACGTAGATTTCCATGGCCGTGAACTCGGGGTTGTGGGTGCGGTCCATGCCCTCGTTGCGGAAGTTGCGGCTGAACTCGTACACGCCAGGGAAGCCGCCCACGATGAGGCGCTTCAGGTAGAGCTCGTTGGCGATGCGGAGGTAGAGGTCGATGTCGAGCGCGTTGTGGTGCGTCACGAAGGGGCGCGCGGCGGCGCCGCCGGGGATGCTCTGCAGTACGGGGGTGTCCACCTCGAGGTAGCCCTGCTCGTTGAAGTAGTTGCGCATGGTGTTCACTATCTGGGCGCGCTGCACGAAGGTCTCGCGCACCTGCGGGTTGACGATGAGGTCCACATAGCGCTGGCGGTAGCGCAGCTCGGGGTCGCTGAAGGCGTCGTAGACCACGCCGTCCTTCTCCTTGACGATGGGCAGGGGGCGCAGGCTCTTGCTGAGCACCGTGAGGCTCTTCACGTGGATGGAGGTCTCACCCATCTGGGTGACAAACACATAGCCTGTCACGCCGATGATGTCGCCGATGTCGAGCAGGCGCTTGAAGACGGTGTTGTAGAGGGTCTTGTCCTCGCCGGGGCATATCTCGTCGCGCTTGATATAGAGCTGAATGCGGCCATAGCTGTCCTGCAGCTCCACGAACGAGGCGGCACCCATGATGCGGCGGCTCATGATGCGGCCGGCGATGGAGACGTTCTGGTATAAAGTGTTGTCCTGGGGGAACTTCTCCAGTATCTCGTTGCTCTTCGCGTTCACCTCGTAGAGGGCTGCGGGGTAGGGGTTGATGCCCAGCTTCTTCAATTCCGCCAGCGAATTGCGGCGTATCTGTTCTTGCTCAGTTAGTTCTGCCATGATGATGGATTGCTTGTGTATGTGCCGTCGGTTGACGGCGTGTGAATTAATTTGCAAAAATACGCATATTTTCCGAATTGCACATAAATATGATGGAAAATAAATATAAGACACGGTCTATCATGTTGTTAATGTGCCGCTGTGCGGTGTGCCGCCGGCGGTAAACGGGTGTTTCGGTGGTGGCTTGCGAGGCAAAATGTGGCTTACGGCCCCGACGTTTATGCAATGAGCGATTACAAAATGGGTGGAGCTATGACATGCGAAAGACAGCTGAATGAGCGCCGTCAGGAGCGCTGCGCGGGGGTGGGGGAGGGGCGGAGGCGGGGAGGAAAAGCATCATGTCCTTTACAGCCGCAAAAGATGCCGCAGAGTGGCCCTTTCGGGGATGAAAAAGAGTCTTATTTTTGTCATCTATTTGGTGGGATAAAGTATAAAAACGGCATTTTTATCCCTAAAACCGCCTATTTCGGCACCAAAACGGCGTATTTTGTCATTTTGCGAAACGATACAAGTAATTGTTTTCGCTGTGACGAAAATTAGGCGTAATTTTGCCTCCAGAAACCCGATAAAGAAGAGTTGTACGATGAAACAAAAGGAGAAACCGACACGGCTGTTCGACATTGTCGACATTCGCAAACACCAAGGACGACGCCCCTGTTTCCGCTTTGCGGACAGTGCCATCGGAGCCGATGAATATATACGTCGCTCGATGCTGCTGAGCGTGGCGCTCGTGAAGCGTGGGCTGAGACGCGGCGAGACGGTGGCCCTGATTTCCGACAACCGACCCGAGTGGAACATCGTCGACGTCGGAGTGCTCCAGGCTGGCGGGGTCCTGCTGCCGCTCTGCAAGGGCCTCTCGGCGGAGGAATATGTGGAGTCGCTCGCGCACGTGCATACTTTAATAATAGAAGACGCCGAGATGCTTTCGCGGTTCCGTATACTGATGCCGCAATTGGGTACGCTCGAGACGGTGGTGACCATAGAAAAGGTGGACGGAGTGCTTTCGATAGACGAGATGATGGCTGAAGGCGAGAGCGATACGGCGGCGGCGACGGTGCAGCAGCGCCGCAATATGGTCACGACGGACGACGTCTGTACGCTTGTTTACTACGGAGGCGGCACCTATGCCAGGCTGACCCATCGTATGATACTCAAAGACATAGACGACATACTTGCCGCCGAGACCGACGGGCGACGTACGTCGCGGGGCGACATGGCGCTCTGCACCCGGTATGGGCGCGCCAGCAACTATGCGAGCCAGCTGGCCGGCGGTACGGTCTGCTATACAGAAGATTAAGGTTTTACGCGGCGAGCGGTGAGCAGCAGGTGGCTGTAGGACTGAGTGCGCTCGACAAGGATGCCGTGGGTGTCGAGTTTGTCTATGCGCACCTGACCGGAAGCGTGGATGATGCGCCCGTCGCCGAGTGCGATGCCGACATGGGTCACCTTGGCCGGCTGCGTGGCGTCGGTGTTGGAGGCCGAGGCGAAGAAGACCAGGTCGTCGCGCCGCAGGTCGCAGGAGCACACTTCGACGCCGGCGGTGGCCTGCTGCGAGGCGTCGCGTGGGAGCCAAATGCCACAGGCTTTGAAACATAGCTGGGTGAGTCCCGAGCAGTCTATGCCGCCGGTGGAGCGTCCGCCCCAGAGGTAGGGCACGCCGAGAAAGAGCCGTTCGGCCAGGTCGGCGGCGTCGTCGAAGGCGACGAACTGCTTGTTGTCGACCCAGCCCTCGTAGCCGTCGTAGTGTGAGCGGAGGAGGCTCCACTTGGCGTCGGCTTGGACGATGTCGGCCGTGTCGCCGAGCACGAGCTGGTTGACCATCTCGGCGCGGTCCGAGGGTGTGGCGCGCATGGGGACGGCGGAAAGCTGGCAGTAGGCGTTCATGACGTGATGAAGAGTGGGTTATATCTGGCCGCGCTCGATGGAGATGCAGATGCGGTCGATGAGATTGTCTTTCTTGTTGTGTTTGGGGTCGAAGGTGTCTTTCAGATTGTATCCGAAGAGCTTGGCGATGGCCTGGTAGAGGCCGGCGCGGATGGAGCCCCGCAGTTCGCCCACGATGTTGTAGGCCGTGCGGTTGGTTTCGCGGTCGATAAGCTTGATGAGCACGAGACCCTGGGAGAAGGTGTACTTGGAAATCTCGCCCTTGTAGTCGGCCATCAGCTGCTGCTCGGCCTGCTTGATGGCTGCTTTGCGCTGGCGCTTGGGCAGGGCTCCGATTTCGAGCTCGAGAGCGTCGAGGCGGCGGCGTCCTTCCTGAGCGTAGGGGAGCATCAGGCGCACGTTGCGGATGAGCTTGGCGTTCTGCTTTATCTCCTTCTGCGTCAGGAGCATGCCGCTGGCGTAGATGGTCACCTCGCGCAGGGTGTAGTAGGGCACGGTGTCGCCGTCGAGGATGGTACCGAAGGTGTAATGCCCTTTGACGGGGCTTTTCTGCCCGGAGGATGGTGCGATTGATGTGACGGTGAATTTGGCGTCCTGTGCTGGTTTAAGTTCCAGTGAGACAGGTTGCTTGCTCTGTGCGGCGGCACCCAGCGACAGGGCCACCAGCGGCAGGAGTATGTGCGTTTTTCTATTCATCGTTGCAATAATAACACGTTATTTATCTATTTAGTATGCCGCCGCGCCGAAAACATGCAATTTTGTTAAAAAAACATCTTTTGAACGATTTTTCTTGCCGGAATGAAAAATAGTCGTATATTTGCACTTGAAATGATATTGAAACAATATCAATAGACAGCTGTTAAAATACACAATAACAATAAATAAACAAAAACATCTTGCTATGAAAAATGAAGAGAAAATCAAAGGGATGACGATGCTGAACAACGGGTTTCTGCATCTGCTTTTGAATTTGGCGCTGTTGGTGCTGGCCATCTGGCTGTGCTCGGCGGGCATCGCCGGTGAGTCGGCCCTGAGCGGGGCTTTGGGCGGCATCTGCTGGGTGCTGTGGGGTTTCCATCTGCCTGGTTTTATGACCATTCAGCCCAACCAGTGCCGAGTGCTGACCTTCTTTGGCCGCTACAGCGGCACGGTGACGGACAACGGGTTCTTCTGGACCAACCCCTTCTATGTCAAGAAGAAACTCTCGCTGCGTGCGCGCAACATGGACGTGCCGCCCATCAAGGTCAACGACAAGGGCGGCAACCCGATAATGATTGGCTTGGTGCTGGTGTGGCGCATCAAGGACACCTACAAGGCCTGCTTCAATATCGATGTGGAGAGCCAGTCCTCGGCATCCGTATCGGCCAACAAGCAGCAGATCAGCGTCAACACCACGACGACCACCCAGCAGCTGAAGGGGTACGACAGCTTCGTGTCGGTGCAGAGCGACTCGGCGCTGCGCAAGGTGGCGAGCCTCTACGCCTACGACAACCTGGAAGACAAGGCCGAGGTGACGCTGCGCAACGGTGGCGACGAGGTCAACCGCCGTCTGGAACAGGAGATTAGCAAACATCTCGACATCGCCGGCATCGAGGTAGTGGAGGCGAGAATCAACTACCTGGCTTACGCACAGGAGATTGCCAGCGTGATGCTCAAACGCCAGCAGGCCGAGGCCATCATCGCCGCCCGCGAGAAGATTGTGGAAGGTGCTGTGAGCATGGTAGATATGGCGCTGAAGAAGCTGGCCGAGGACAAGGTGGTGGAGATGGACGAAGAGCGCAAGGCCGCCATGGTGAGCAACCTCATGGTGGTGCTTTGCGGCGACGACGGTGCCAGTCCCGTGATAAACACCGGTAGCATATATTAATTGATTCCCAGCCTCTTGTGGATTTGGGGTAGAGAAGGGGTAGAGAAGGGGTAGAGAGGGGGTAGAGAGGCTGCCTGGTTTGGGTTGAGAATCAGCTGTTTAGTGGAAGATATTGGGAGAGAGGGTCTTGGACTGGAGGTCGCTGGCAGCTTTTCGCACCCTTGGAACTGGATACCAATGTTATACAAACGATGAAACATTAAGATGGAAGAAATACTGAAAGTGGAAGGGCTCAGCAAGACGTTCGCGCTGAGCCGGAAGCAACAGAAGATTGAACGCACGCAGGCCAAGAAGAAAGTGGCCGTGGACGACCTGACGTTCAGCGCCTACCGCGGCGAGATATTTGGTCTGCTCGGCCCCAACGGCGCCGGCAAGACCACTACGCTGCGCATGCTGAGCACCCTGATAAAGCCGGACAGCGGCGATGCAGTGCTCGACGGCTGCAGTGTGGTGCGCGAGCCGGAGGGGGTGCGGACGAAGATTGGGTTTCTCACCAGCGAGCTGAAGCTGGAGGATTTCTTTACACCGAACTATCTGTTCGACTTCTTCAGTCGTCTACACGGTGTGCCCGACGAGGTGAAAGAAACTCGCAAGAAGGAGATGTTCGGACGCTTCGGCATCGACCAATTTGCCGAGGTAAAGGTGGCCAACCTATCGACCGGCATGAAGCA
>CAMVAA010000032.1 GCA_947165345.1 uncultured Bacteroidales bacterium | reverse complement strand
AAATGTACGCAATCGTAGAAATCGCAGGCAAGCAATTCAAGGTCGCCCAAGATCAGAAGATTTTCGTCAATCGTCTCCACAATGACGAGGGTAGCGAAGTGTCTTTTGACACCGTGATGCTTAAAGACAATGATGGCAAGGTTGAAGTGGGCAAACCTTACATTGCAGGTGCTAATGTCAAGGCCACTGTCCTCCGCCACCTCAAGGGCGATAAGGTTCTGGTGTTTAAGAAAATCCGTCGCAAAGGCTTCCAGAAGATGAACGGTCACCGCGACTATCTGACCCAGATCAAGATTGACAGTATCAACTAATGTCTAACCGTTAAAAACAGAGAAGCAATATGGCACACAAAAAAGGTGTTGGTAGTTCCAGTAACGGTCGTGAATCTGAAAGCAAACGCTTAGGCGTGAAGATTTTTGGTGGTCAGAAGTGCATCGCCGGTAACATCATTGTTCGCCAGCGTGGTACTGCCCACAATCCCGGTCAGAATGTTGGAATGGGCAAAGACCATACGCTCTACGCCCTCGTGGACGGAGTGGTGAAATTCCACAAAGGCCGTGAGGATCGCAGCTACGTCAGCGTCGTTCCCGCCGAGTAAAAGGAACTGAAGAGAAAGAAGAAGGCTCGTCACAGACGAGCCTTCTTTTGTATGTATATGCGCTATGCAGTGAGGTACTAAGCCTGTGTTTGCCAGGTCCTAATCTTCCATCTGGATGCGTACGCTTTCGGCGTGTATTTTCTCGAGCATGTCGTGTACGAATGTCTCGTCGAGCCCGAGTGCTTCGGCGAGACGAAGCCGGTCGTTGACGACGTCGGCCCAGCGTGCCTGTTGATAGACTGGCATGTGGACTGTGCGTTTCACGTCGGCAATACGGCGCGATACAGCCATCCTCTGGGAAAGCAAAGAAATTAGTTCGTGGTCAATGTCGTCTATTTTCGATCGCAGCGGTTCGAGGGCGTCAAGGGCGTGGTCGCTGTCAGGTGTGGGGGTGTCGGACAGCCAAGTGTTTACAATGTCAGCTAATTCGTCAGGAGTCAGTTGCTGAGTCGAATCGGTCCAGGCTTCGGTCGGGTGGGGGTGGACCTCCACCATCAGACCGCTGTAGTCCAGTTGGTGGGCAGCAATGGATAGGGGTTTCACAAGGGCCGCCTGTCCGCCTATGTGGCTGGGGTCGCATAGGATTGGAACGTCAGGCATTTCCCGTCGCAGTTCGAGGGCGACTTCCCACAGCGGAGCGTTGCGGTAGCCGCGATTGTTGTACATGTTGAAACCACGGTGAATTGCGGCGATATCGTTGATGCCGACGGCCTGGAGTCGTTCGAGGGCCCCCAGCCAGAGCCTTACGTCAGGGCAGACTGGGTTCTTGACCATGACAGAAAGCCCTGTGCCACGCAGCGCCGTGCACAACTCGTCGACCATAAAAGGGTTTGTGGTGGTGCGGGCGCCCAACCATACGGCATCGATGCCATAGCGCAGACATAATTCTACCTGTTCGGGCCGCGCAACCTCGCAGCAGAAGCCGACTCCATGTTCGGTCGAGATGTCGCGCATCCAGATGAGGGCTTGTTCGCCAAGGCCTTCGAATCCACCGGGACGTGTGCGTGGTTTCCATACCCCACCGCGTATAAGTCGGACTTGCGGCATGGTTTTCAGGGCCATAGTGACCTGCTGAAGCTGTTCGCGGCTTTCTACACTGCAGGGACCAGCTACAACAAATGGCCTGTTGTTTATAGTCTGAAACATTTTGCAAAGATACGCAATATTTTTGATATGCCAGCGTTATAAAGACATGAAAACAAAGTTTCTGAAGCTGCAAAACTGGCTTATCGTATCGCTGATGGGCGCGCTGGGGCTCACTTCGTGCCACTGTAGCAAGGAGTTGCCCGAAGCGGAGGAGGCTAAAGTCCCCGCTGTGAAAGACCGCGGAGAGATGAGGTTGATGTACGGAGTGCCGACTATGGAATTCCGTATTCGAGGAGAGGTGAAGAACCCGAAGGGGAAGCCTGTGGAAGGTATACGAGTCAATATGCTGGAAAGAGGCATGGAAGTGAAGGATGGAGAATTACAGGGTGACCCGAAGAGGGTAGAGGAGTGGCTGGACGGCACGTCGGTGGCGACGGATGGCGAGGGCCGCTTTGAGATTAACAGCAGCGGACGCCCACAGGAACAGGTGAGGCTGCTGGTGCGTGACATCGACGGGAAAGAAAACGGCGACTACCGCAACCAGGTACTTGAGATGAATGTGACACCGGAGGATATGGAACGCACCGGAGACAACCGCTGGAATCAGGGTGTCTTCAACAAACAGGTGAAGATAAAGCTGAAAAAGAAATAGTCCGCGATAAAAACTGCAAAGGTCGGGCTATGCCGCTCTCATTACGTCAACGTGTAGGACTGGAAATGCATCGCGCTTTGCGACACAATGAAGCAAAGTTGCACCAGTTGCGTACGCTCTTTTGGGAGTGTACGTTGCGTTGTAATATGGCGTGTCGCCATTGCGGTAGCGACTGTAGGGTGCAGCCAGATGTGAAGGACATGCCTGCTGGTGATTTCCTAAGAGTGATAGACAGTATAATTCCGCATGTGGATCCGCACAAAGTATTTGTTATCTTCACAGGCGGCGAGGCTCTGCTTAGACCGGACCTTGAGCAGGTTGGCCGGGAATTGTACCACCGTGAGTTTCCGTGGGGTGTGGTGACAAACGGATTTCTGCTCGACGAGCGACGTTTGGAGTCGCTGATGGAAAGCGGAATGCACAGCATCACGGTTAGCCTTGATGGCTTTGAGGCGGAACACAACTGGCTGCGGCGCCACGGACAGAGTTTTGAGAGGGCAACTGAGGCCATACGTCTGCTGGCGCGGCAGAAAGAAATACTATGGGATGTGGTGACCTGCGTCAACCCATGCAACTATCCCACGCTGGGTGCTTTCCGAGACTATCTCGGTTCACTTGGTGTGCCGGAATGGCGCCTTTTCAGTATCTTCCCAATGGGGCGTGCGGCCGACAATCCGGAACTGCAATTTACCGACGAGCAGTTCCGTGGGCTGCTGGAATTCATAAAGAGTGAGAGGAAACGGGCCGAAGCTGAGAAGGCTGTAAGTGGAAGAGGCGTCAGGGTTAGCTATGCCTGCGAGGGCTTTTTGGGTCCATACGAACAGCAGGTGCGCGACCGCTACTTCCATTGTCGTAGTGGTATTGACGTGGCCAGCATCCGTTGCGACGGCGTTATCAGCGGCTGTACATCGGTTCGCAGCAACATGGACCAGGGCAACATCTATACCGATGACTTTTGGGATGTGTGGCAAAACCGCTTCCGGCTGATGAGAGATCGATCGTGGGCTCGCAAGGATAAGTGTCAGGATTGCAAGGTGTGGCGTTACTGCGAGGGCTCTGGTCTACACCTTTATGACGACGAGAGACGCCTGTTGACATGTCATTACAACAGACTTGGTGGTAGTCTATAATCTTTCACTTAACAACAATACCCAGTATGAAACAGATTTTGATAATAGCAATGATTGCGGCTGTGTTGCATGGCTGTGGCGGCAACAGTAAGCCAATCACCCTCGGTGTGGAGGACTTTGCCACCGTGGCGGGACAGAATGATGTTAGGCTTGTCGACGTGCGTACTGCAGAGGAGTATGCCGAAGGGCACCTTTTCGGAGCTGAGAACATCGACGTGAAAGATTCGCTATTCGGGGAGCACATCAAGGCTATTGGTGGCAAGGTGGCCGTATATTGCCGTGGCGGGCGTCGAAGTCTCAAGGCTGCCGAGTTACTGACAGCCCAAGGCTGCACCGTGTATAACCTCGATGGGGGAATACAAGCCTGGCGGAAAGCCGGACGGAAGACTACCAAGGTTGAGACGGATGTCTTTGTTACGGAAAGTGGGAAGTTGGTGAAAATCCATGCGCTGTTGCATGCAAGCATATGTATTGAACACGACGGCAGGGTGATATATATAGACCCTGTGGCTCAGCTGCGAGAGCGGACGGTGGACTACAGTCTCCTTCCGAAGGCCGACATGTTGCTTGTCACTCACGAACATTTCGATCATTTTGACACAGCCACCCTCCGCAAACTGTATACGCCCGATGTCGAAGTGGCCATGAACCGCCGCTGCGCAGAGATGTTCTCGCTGGGACTTCCGTTAGACAATGGCGACAGCCATGAATTCCGTTGCGGTTCGGTCAACGCCGTACCGGCCTACAACATAACGGCCGAGCACCTACAGTTTCACCCACAGGGACGTGACAACGGCTATGTCCTCACTATCGATGGTTTGCGCATATACATTGCCGGCGACACCGAGGACATACCGGAGATGGCCAATCTCGAGGGCATCGATATCGCTTTCCTGCCTTGCAACCAGCCTTTCACTATGACGCCACAGCAGCTTGTTAACGCTGCACGCATGGTGAAGCCCCAAGTGCTATTCCCATACCACTACGGCGAGACCGACGTCAGTTCCATAGCCGACTCGTTGCCCGGCATTGATGTACGTATCCGCCACTACGAATAGGCATAGTATGCCCCAGCTATTGATATGGCCTGATTTCAGCTATATACGTAATGCTGAGTAGAAAAACAACATCTCAGATGAACATACTCTCCAAGATGGCGCTTGCCATGACACCTGGCCTCGGAAACACCTCCATACGTCGACTGACGGAGTTGTTCCCTGATGTCGATGTCTTTACACTTAACCACTCGGAACTGAAGGAAGTCTTTGGCAAACATGATGATATAATAGATGGTATCCTCAACAAGAGTGCCTTTGCTAAGGCTGAGGAAGAACTGAGTTTCTGTGAGAAAAACAACATTTGTCCCCTTTTCTTCACCGACCCTGGCTATCCGGAACGGCTTAACAGTGTCGGAACCGAAG
The DNA here is from genome assembly GCA_947165345.1 of uncultured Bacteroidales bacterium. Taxonomy (GTDB): domain Bacteria; phylum Bacteroidota; class Bacteroidia; order Bacteroidales; family P3; genus Colimorpha. Next base: position 14,327 of record CAMVAA010000032.1, on the reverse strand, counting down.
ACTGTCCAGCTCTGCTCTACAGTCTCGGCTCTGCCAATCTCAATCCAGAACGTTCGGTTTCCATAGTCGGCACACGTCGCGCTACAGCGGCGGGCCGCGACAATACGGCTGTCTTGGTACGCGAGCTGAAAGCCTATGGTCCGCTGATCGTCAGCGGTCTTGCCTATGGTATAGACTCTGCAGCCCACTCCGCAGCCCTCGAGAGTGGACTCCCCACTGTGGCGGTGCTTGGCCATGGCCTCGACCGCATATATCCAGCCTCCAACCGGCCGCTGGCAAAACGCATCTTGGAAAGTGGAGGCGCACTCGTTACAGAATACCCTTCAGGTACCGCCATTACACCGAGCCGTTTCCCTGCACGCAACCGTATCATAGCGGCTCTCTCGGATGCCACCGTCGTAGTCGAAGCTTCGGACAGAGGCGGCGCTCTGATTACGGCCGCGATAGCCAACAGTTATCACCGCGAAGTATTTGCCGTCCCGGGGCGTCTTGGCGACACCTACTCCAAAGGCACCAATAACCTCATTGCCACCAACCGAGCTCTGCTTACACGCGGCGCACGTGATATCGCATTCCAGCTCCGCTGGCCTGATGTTGGCGACCAGCTTACCATAGAAGGCATCGAACCAGAAAAGCAACTTTCGTCCGAAGAATGCCGCGTTGTGGATTGCTTGCGCGACGGAGACCGCATGACCCTCGACGAACTGGCTGCCCAGACGGGTTTTTCGCTCGCCAAAACAGCGTCTATCCTGTTCGATCTCGAGATGGAAACCCTCATCCATACCCTCCCTGGCCACACATACCAACTCACCCGCCGTCGGTAGTGGCTGGCGGTAAGCATAGACATCATAATCACTCCTCCACAACCATTGCGTGGCAAGATTTTCACCGCCCCCCTCTACCTATACGACGTATGACCGACCGACTACGTAAAGAAATGGATGCTTTGCCGGTGGCAACCATCGCAGCAGCGTTGAACGAGACACTGCTGGCGGGGAAGGATGCCATCGTGACTGCGGCGCCGGGTGCGGGCAAGTCAACCCTGTTGCCGTTGACGGTACTGCAGGCGTTGCCCGAGGGGAAAATCGTTGTGCTGGAACCTAGGCGGGTGGCGGCGCGTCAGATTGCGTCACGTATGGCGTGGTTGCTGGACGAGACGGTAGGGGAGACTGTGGGTTACCGCATCCGCTTTGAAAGCAAGGTGTGCAGTCGGACACGCATCGAGGTAGTGACCGAAGGCATTCTCACTCGCATGCTGCTCGACGACCCAGCGTTGGAGGGCGTGTCTGTGGTCGTCTTCGACGAGTTCCACGAACGAAGCCTGAACACCGACGAGGCTTTCGCCTTGACACGTCAGTGTCAGCAGCTGTTACGCGACGACCTGAGAATTGTCGTGATGTCGGCCACCATTGACACGGCAGTGCTAAAGGAGGCCCTATGCTGTCCTGTGCTGGAGAGCGAAGGACGTATGTTCCCCGTAGAGGTGATTCATACTGTGGAGGAGGCGGATGTGTTCAACGTATCTCAGCTTGTGGCCAAAACCATCCTGCAGGCTCACCGCGAGCACGAGGGAGACATCTTGGCTTTCTTGCCTGGTGAGGGCGAAATACGGCGTGTGGCCGAATTGCTCTCCGACAGCCTTGCCCCCACCAAGATATACCCGCTCTACGGCCTCCTTGGCAACGATGACCAGGCGCGTGCCATTGCACCGAGCAGGGTGGGGGAGCGCAAGGTGGTGCTGGCAACCCCTATTGCTGAAACTTCGCTGACCATCGAGGGAGTCCGTGTGGTGGTTGACAGCGGCCTCTGCCGCAAGATGGTTTTCGACCCGCGTAGCGGACTGAACCGCCTCGAGACGGTACGTATTACTCTTGACATGGCTGCGCAGCGCACTGGACGTGCTGGCCGCGTGGCGCCGGGCGTATGCTATCGTCTTTGGTCTCCTGCCACGGAGGCCCGTATGGATGCGGTGCGAAAGCCCGAAATTCTGGAAGCCGACCTTACATCGTTGGTACTCGATGCCGCCGTCTGGGGCGAGCGCGAGGTGACGGCTTTGCCGTGGCTGACACCTCCGCCCAAGTCAGCTCTTGTTCATGCCAAATCATTGCTTGAATCCCTCGGCGCCCTGGATGCCACCGGCGGCATTACTGCGAGGGGCCGGCGATTGTATAAACTTCCATGCCATCCTCGCATCGCGCGTATGCTCCTTATGGCTGACACCCCTGTGCAGCAGGCTCTTGCAGCCGATATCGCCGCCATGCTCGAGGAGAAGGACCCGCTCGCCGGCGAGGGCGATGTCTCCTTGGATCGCCGATTGAATGCGCTGCGGGCGGAGCGCAGGACCGCACGGCCCGCGGGGCGCTGGAACCGTATCTCCCGTATTGCCCGTCAGTATGCCGACATGATTCATACCCGTGAGGACAATGCTGCGGTGAACCCCTACGAAGTAGGCGCCCTGCTGGCTTCGGCCTATCCCGAACGCATCGGCAAGGCGTGGAAGGAGGGTGTCGGTACCTTCCAGCTGTCCGGCGGCGAACTCGTTGCCGTCGACTCTTCCGACCTTCTCTCTGATGCTGAGTGGATTGTTGCCGCTTCCATGCACCACAAGCCGGGCTCTGTGGGCAAGGTCTTCCTGGCCAGCATTGTGGACCCGTCCGACCTGCAGGCATTCGCCCATGAGCGTGATGTTGTCACGTGGGACGGCAAGGCCGGTGCGGTGGTGGCCCGGCATGAGTCCCGAATCGGCAATATCCTGCTGGCCTCCAAGCCGCTTGTGGGCGACCACCGCGAGGCTGTGCAACAGGTTGTCTGCGAGGCTATCGTCGAGAATGGACCGTCTCTGCTCTCGTTCTCCGACGTCGTGCAGAACCTACAGCGCCGCATTGCTTTCGTCTCCGCACGCCATCCCGAGCTCCATCTGCCCGAGATGGATACGGAATCCGTCTGCCGTAGCGCCTGTGAGTGGGGACCTCTCTTCGTCGGCAAGGCCACCTCTGTGGCCGAGCTGAAGAAAATCGACCTCGCCGAGGTCCTATGGAGCCGCCTCACCTACGACCAGCAGCAGGCCGTGGATTGTCTGGCCCCGACCCATGTTGTTGTGCCCACCGGCAGCCGTATCCGTCTCGAGTATCGCCACGGAGCCGAGGCCCCGGTGCTTCGGGTGCGTCTGCAGGAGTGTTTCGGCCTGTTGGACACCCCACTTGTGGACGGCGCACCCGTGTTAATGGAACTGCTTTCGCCGGGCTTCAAGCCGGTGCAGCTCACCTCCGACCTGCGCAGTTTCTGGCAGTCGACCTATTTCGAGGTCCGCAAGGAACTGCGTCGCCGTTACCCAAAACACTCCTGGCCCGACAACCCGCTGGAGGCTGACCCTGTAAGAGGCGTGAAGAAAAAAGTTGATTGATTTCTGAATACAAAAGATAATTATCTAAATCAAATGTATAAAATGTATCAACCGATGAGGATAGGATTTGTATTTTGCCTGTCAATGCTGTGCATCGTCATGGTTGGCTGCAGACATGTGCCTGTCGAGCCTTCGGAACCTGACTATGCCGACACTTCGATGTGGTATACCGTGGAGCGTGGCTGCGACGTGGACCTGTTCTACATCACCTCAACTGAGACAGACGACTACACGCACGGCGGCACCGTGATGCACCATGCCGACGTCACCCTTGACAGTATCCGCGCCCTCCTGCTGGGCGAGATGCAGGGTATCGACCACATGTACGGCACTGGTTTCAACTTCTTTTCCCCCTACTACCGCCAGTGCACGTTTGAGACCTACACCAGCGACTCGCTGCTTGCCGCACGGGCTTCGCTTGCCAAGGACGACGTGCAGAGCGCCTTTGCTTACTATCTCGAACATATCAACGGCGGCCGCCCCTTCATACTGATGGGCTTCAGCCAGGGTGGTCAGTGGGTGGTGGAGTTGCTTCGCACCATGGACGACGAGACCTACAGTCGTATGGTGGCCGCCTACGTCGTCGGCTGGAAAGTGACCGACGACGACCTTGTCTCCGCCCGCGGCCATATCTGTGCCGCACAGGACAGCGCCGACCTCGGCGTCACCGTCTGCTACAACAGCGTCCGCTCGCCCGAATGCGCCATCCCTATCCTCAGCGAAGGCAACCGCCTGGCCATCAACCCCGCCAACTGGCGCACCGATGCCACGCCGGCCACACTGGTGTACAAAGGCGATACGCTGACAGTCTGTCTCGACACCGGCACCCTGCTCACCCTGGTTGACGGCTACACTGGCGACTACCTACTGCCCCTCATCGGCCGCGACGGCAACTACCACCGCCTCGACATCACCATCTATCGCGAAGCGCTGCATCGCAACATGGCCCTGCGCGCCGCACGCTGGTCAGAGAGATAGCCCTACCGGGGCGATAGCAAAAGCCACCGCTTCACGGTAACGTGGCAGCGTCGTGGCTTTCATGATGGCTTTCTTCTGCTTGTGCGGAATGTCGACATATTCCCAGAAGGCATGTAGCCGAGCCAAAATTTGGCTGTCGCCGCAGAGAGTCTCCATGGCGTGGCGGTAGATTCTTTCATGCATTGAACGCAGCACCGGGTGCGCAGGCGTCTCGCCTGCACATGCAGTTATCCATGGCCGTGCCAGCAGTCCGCGCCCGATCATCACCCCCTTGAGCCGTGGATGTAGTTTCGTCAAATCTACGCCAGCCTCGTTTCCCACTTTCCATTTTCCATTTTCAATTCCCGAGATGTCGCCGTTATATACCACTGGATGTTTGCATGCTTCGAGGAACCGCGCGAAGGCCTCCATGTCTGGCGTCCCTTTGTACTGCTGCCGTCCCAATCTTGGGTGCAACGTGACGTGCACCAAGGGCATGGCATTGATGACAGGCATGCATGAAAGTCCTTCGTCGACGCTTTCCCATCCGGTGCGCATCTTTATCGAAAAGACCACTTCTGGTCGTCGCTGCATCTCGCATAGTATCTCTTCCACGCGGTCGGGGTGGGGGAGGAGCCCGCTGCCGCGTCCGGCACGCACCTGCATCGGGAATGGACACCCCATATTGAGGTCTATCCTCCGCCATCCCTGCTCCTGCAGCGCGTCGCACAGGCGTGCGAACTCGTCGCCGCCGCTGGCGATTACCTGTGGTACCGTCGGCACGCCGCTGTTGCGTTCAGGGTCGATGTCGCGCAGGTCCTTCTTCCGCACCTCGCCATGATCGATACGTACAAATGGAGTGTAATACTCGTCCACACCGCCGACGCATTCCCAGTGCGCCCGCCGGTATACCGAGTCGGTGTAACCCTGCAGCGGAGCAAAAGCCATGTATATTTTCTCCATTATCTGTCCTATCCAGTTCCTTTGGATAATGTATTTGTGTGCAAAGATACACATTTCCTTTGGATTGCAAAAAATATTTTGTCGTCTCTTGGTTATGGCGTATCTTTGCACCGTTATCAAAAAAGAGTAAAGAAATGAAAACAGCATACATTTTTATTGTGTTGGCCGTGTTGGTGGTATTTAACAGCTGCAATTCCAAACACCAAACCGCCATCGACTGGGGTAGCAATGACAGCATAGAGTATACTGTAGACTACACGGTTCGTTTTGCTGCCGACCACGACAGCACCATGCAGCTGACTGCCTCAAGCAATTATGGTACCGTGAAGATCGCCCAAGTGGAATCGGAAAACCTCATAGGGGAATACGGAAAACCCGTGAAGAACACCTTCATTATTCTTGAAGACTCCGTTCCCGCAGGCAAAAGCATAACCCTGCAACGTGGCGGCCTGTCCTATACCGGCGGAAAGCCAGAGTTTGTCCATAATCGAACCGTCGGCAGCGATGATATGGTGGAAGTCTATGTCCTCGGCACCGCCGACTACACCCTTTATTCCATCCGCGACAATATGTTCTACGACCCCTACGATGCCCAGTCCTTCACCATCCCCGACGGCCACCGCTTCTCCATCGTCCTCCCTGTCATTACCGAAGAGATGTATCCCAAGTTCACGGAAAACCACAGTATCCGCATTAGGTTAGAGAAATGAGGAAAAATGGCAATACTAAAAGAGGGCACCCAGTTGGGTGCCCTCTTCTTGTGTTGATGTAGGCGGGACGCCTGCGTACCCGGTTTTTATTTGTACTCGGCGAGGATGCCGGGGACGAGGTCGGGGGTGAGGCGGCCGTAGACCTTCTCGCCAATCATGGCCACGGGGGCCAGACCGCAAGCACCCACGCAACGGAGGGTGTTGAGGCTGAACTTGCCGTCGGCGGTGCATTTGCCCACCTGGACGTTCAGCTCGCGCTGAAAGGCATCCAGCACCTTCTCGGCGCCGCGCACGTAGCAAGCCGTGCCGAGGCAGACATCGATGGGGTGCTCGCCCTTGGGCTCCATGGTGAAGAAGCTGTAGAAGGAGACGATGCCGTAGACCTTGGCCACGGGCATGTTCAGCTCGTGGGCCACGACTTCCTGCACCTCGGCGGGCAGATAGCCGAATTTGCCCTGCACCTGGTGCAGCACGTTGATGACCTCGCCGCTATTGTTACCAAAGCTCTTGCAGATGTCTTTGATAATGTTTATTTTCTCTTCAGAAATTTTTACGTTAGCCATATTATACTCTTTTTGTCTCAATCAGAACTATCAGAACCATCAGATATTTCTTTTTGTTCTTTTAGTTCTGATTGAGATTTGATTACTTTATTTCGTTACTTCCAGTTTGTCGCTCTTGTCGAAGTAGTGGGTGTGGAGCTGCTCGTGGCTGAGGTGGCCGCAGGGTTCACCGTAGTACTCCTTGTAGATGGCGATGATGTCGGGGTTCTCGTGGCTCTTGCGGATGGGCTTGCCAGCGTCCTCGCGGTAGATGGCGTCCATGCGCTTCTTGATGATGTCGCTCTTGCCGTGGTGGTAGGGCTGGCCGGCGCCGCCGATGCAGCCGCCCGGGCAGGCCATGACCTCGATGAAGTGGTAGCCGTTGGGGTTGCCGTCGCGCACCTCTTCCATGAGCTTGCGGGCATTCGAGAGACCGTAGCAGATGGCGATCTTCACGGGCAGGCCGTCGAAGTCGACGGTGGCCTCGCGGACGCTGTCGCCGAAGATGCCGCGGCACTCCTCGAAGTCGATCTTCGGGAGGGTCTTGCCGGTGTGCACCTCGTAGGCGGTACGGAGGGCAGCCTCCATGACGCCGCCCGTGGCGCCGAAGATGACGGCGGCACCGGTCGACTGGCCGAGAGGACTGTCGAAGTCCTCTTCGGGCAGGCTGTTGAGGTCGATGTTGCTCTGCTTGAGCATGTGGGCCAGCTCACGGGTGGTGAGGCTGAAGTTGACATCCTGGTCGGTGCCGTTGCCGAGCTCCGGACGGGCGCACTCGCTTTTCTTGGCCAGGCAGGGCATGATGGACACGCAGACGACGTCCTCGCGCTTCACGCCGATCTTCGGGGCGAAGTAGTTCTTGGTGACGGCGCCGAACATGCCCTGGGGCGACTTGGCGGTCGAGGGATGGCCGAGCAGGTCGGGGAAGTTCTTCTCGTAGAAGGTGACCCAGGCGGGGCAGCAGCTGGTGAACATAGGCATCTTGACATCCTTGTCGCCAGCGAGGAGCTGTTTCACGCGGCCGAGGAGCTCGGTGCCTTCCTCCATGATGGTGAGGTCGGCGCTCCAGTCGGTGTCGAAGACATAGTCGAAGCCGAGACGGCGCAGGGCAGCGGCCATCTTGCCGGTGACGATGGTGCCGGGTTCCATGCCGAACTCTTCGCCGAGGGCGACGCGGACGGCGGGAGCGGTCTGCACGACGACCTTCTTGGTGGGGTCGGCGAGGGCCTTACGCACATCGTTGATATTGTCGACGAGGGTGAGGGCACCCACGGGGCACACCTGGACGCACTGGCCGCAGTTGACGCACGAGCTGTCGCCGAGTTTCTGCTCGAAGGCGGGAGCCACCACCGAGGGGAAGCCGCGGTTGACGCCGGAGAGGGCGCCGACGCTCTGGAACTTGTTGCACATCTCCTCGCAGCGGCGGCAGTAAACGCACTTGTCCATGTCGCGGTAGACGCTGAGGGTGGTGTCTTTCTTATAGTGGCTCTGCTCGCCCTTGAAGGGGATCTCGCGGATGCCCATGCGGACGGCGAGGTTCTGCAGCTCGCAGTCGCCGCTCTTCTCGCACTGGAGGCAGTCGTTCGGGTGGTCGCTGAGGATCAGCTCGAGGACGGTCTTGCGGGCGTTGAGGGCGCGGGGCGAGGCGGTGAGCACCTCCATGCCTTCCACGCAGTCGGTGGCGCAGGCGGGAGCCAGGTTGCGGCGGGGCTTGCCGTTGAAGTCCTTGGTCACCTCGACCATGCAGACGCGGCATCCGCCAGGTTTGTTTTCAAATTTCATTCCGTCGAGCTCGAAGTAGCAGAGCGTCGGGATGTCGATACCGGCCATGCGGGCAGCTTTCAGGATGGTGGTGCCTTCGGGGACCTGGATCGCTTTATTATCTATCGTTACGTTGATCATTTCTTTAATATTTCGTTAATGCGTTATTGCGTTATTGTGTTAGTGGCTTGCGCAGCGTTACTAACGCATTCACACATTCACGCACTCACACATTATTACTTTATTTAATCGAGATGGCACCAAACTTACAGTTCTGGTAGCAGGCACCGCACTTGACGCACTTGTCCTGACCGATGACCATCGAAGCCAGCTTGTGGCCGGGAGCGATGTAGTCGGTGCGGGTGATGGTCTCGGCGGGGCAGTTCTTGGCGCACTTGCCGCAACCGATGCACTTCTCGGGGTCGATGACATACTGCATGAGTTTCTTGCAGACGCCGGCGCGGCACTTCTTGTCCACGACGTGCTCCACATACTCATCCCAGAAGTTGTCGAGGGTGGAGAGGACGGGGTTCGGCGAGGTCTGGCCGAGGCCGCAGAGGGCGCTGTCCTTGATGACGGCGGCCAGGTTGCGCAGGGCGTAGAGGTCGTCCATGGTGCCGTTGCCGTTGGTGATCTTCTCAAGCAGCTCGCAGAGGCGCTTGTTACCGATGCGGCAGGGGCTGCACTTACCGCAGCTCTCCTCGCAGGTGAACTCCAGATAGAACTTGGCGATAGCAGGCATGCAAGAGGTCTCGTCCATGACGACCATACCGCCGGAGCCCATCATCGAGCCTGCAGCCACGAGGCTGTCGTAGTCGATCTCGGTGTCGAGGTGCTTGGCAGTGAGGCAGCCGCCGGAGGGGCCGCCGGTCTGCACGGCCTTGAACTCGCGGCCGTCCTTGATGCCGCCGCCGATCTCGTAGATAATCTCACGCAGGGTGATGCCCATCGGGACCTCGATCAGACCCACATTGTTGATCTGGCCGGCCAGAGCGAACACCTTGGTTCCGGGGCTCTTCTCGGTACCGATGGTGCGGAACCAGTCGGCGCCCTTGGTGATGATGACGGGGATGTTGGCCAGAGTCTCGACGTTGTTCACGTTCGAGGGCTTGTCCATATAGCCGCGCACAGCGGGGAATGGGGGCTTCAGGGTGGGCTCGCCGCGCTTGCCTTCCATGGAGTGGATGAGGGCGGTCTCTTCGCCGCAGACGAAAGCACCGGCACCGTAGCGGAGCTCGATGTCGAAGTTGAAGCCAGTGCCGAGGATGTCCTCACCGAGGAGGCCGTACTCGCGGGCCTGGCTGATGGCGATCTTCAGACGGTCGATGGCCAGGGGATACTCGGCACGGATGTAGACGAGACCCTTCGAGGCGCCGATGGCATAGCCACCGATGGCCATAGCCTCGACGATGCTGTTGGGGTCACCCTCGAGGATGGAACGATCCATGAAGGCACCGGGGTCGCCCTCGTCGGCGTTGCAGATGATATACTTCTGGTCGGCCTGGTTCTTGGCGCAGAGACCCCACTTCACGCCGGTGGGGAAGCCGGCGCCGCCACGGCCGCGGAGGCCGGACTTGGTGATCTCGTCGATGACCTGCTGCGGGGTCATCTCGGTCAAGCACTTGGCCAGGGCCTCGTAGCCGCCACGGGAGATGCTCTCCTCGATGTTCTCTGGATCCACAAAGCCGCAGTTGCGCAGGGCGATACGGATCTGCTTGCGGTAGAAGTCCATGTGCTTGGAGTCGCTGACGTGCTCCTTGTTCTCGGGGTTGGTGTAGAGCAGCTCGGGAACCTTACGGCCCTTGATGATGTGCTCGTTGACGATGCACTCCACGTCCTCGGGCTTCACCTGGGTGTAGAACGTGTTGTCGGGCATGATCTTGACGATGGGACCCTTCTCGCAGAAGCCGAAGCAGCCGGTCTTGATGACTTGGACGTCGTCCTGCAGGCCTTTCTCGGCGAGAATCTTATGAAAATTGTCGATGATCTGGAGGCTGTTGCTGGATTTGCATCCGGTACCGCCGCAGATCAGGATATGCATTTTGTATTTTGCCATGTTTCTATTTGGTTTAAGGTTTAAGGTTTAAGGTTTAAGGCTTAAGAGGGAAGACATGATGGCGCCAGCCTCATTAAACCGTAAACCGTAAACATTAAACCGTTTTACTTGTCAATCGTTTCGTAGTTCACGGGGATGATGCCCTCGACGAGTTCGCCCTGCTGGACGTACTTGGTGAGGATTTCGTCAGCGCGGTTGTTGTCGACGTGGCCGAAGACGATGGGGTCCTTGCCCGGCACGCGCACCTCGAGGGTGGGCTCGGCGTGGCAGTAGCCCATGCAGCCGGTCTGTGTGAAGACGGCGGGGATGTGGAGCTCATCGGCTTTCTGCATCATGTGTTCCATAACCTGCTTGGCACCGGCGGCGATACCGCAAGTGGCCATAGCGACCTTGATCTGCACCAGGCTTTCAGGGTGCTCAGCCTTCTCGCGCACGTCGAGGTTGGACTGCAGCTTCTCGCGCATGGCTTTCAGGTCAGCCAAAGATTTTACTTTTGTCATACAGTGACTTTTTTTAGGATTAATATTATATTATTTAACTAATTACCAATGTTCTATAGGCATGTATCATGCTTATATGACAAGGCAAATATACAAAATAAAAACGATATGACAAGCCTTTCGATAAAAATTTCTCACCATTTTTGGTGAGCCTATTCCGCCTTTTGCCATTTGCCGGTGTAATCACCTCATCCTGTCGTCGTAAGAGAAAGGCCGTCCGAATGTTTGGACGGCCTTTCTGTGTTTATCTGTCACGGTGCAGTTTTACCTTCTCACTGTCAGTTTCCGCGCTGGGCGGTCGCCGACACGCACCATGTAGATGCCGCTTGCTGCAACGCTGAAGATGTGCCGTTCGGCTGTCATCGTAGTCGTTGCCAGCAGCCGTCCGCTCACGTCGTATAGTTTCACCATCTCGCCGAAGCAGGCGCCCTCAACCACTATGCTGCTTCCATTGGTGTATATCTTTATCGGTATGCCGGTTGCTCCCTCAATGCCGTTGTCGTGGACATAGACGGTGTCGTATATCGTATCGTGTACCGTTACGACAACTGTGTCGAACTGTGTTATGTACACTGTGTCGTGCACCTCGACCGTTACCGTGTCGGGTGTCGTCACATATACCGTGTCAATGAACATTCGCGGTGTGACGAATGTGAATGCGGGTTGCCATTCGTTGGTGTCGCCTTCGCCGCAGATGCTGCGTACGCTGACGCTGTGTGTAGTATTGGAACCCCATCCAGGATTGCTGTATTCCGGTGTGTTGACCACCGTTAGGCTGTCGCCCTCACTCACTTGCCACTGCGAGGCGGTCCCGGCGGTCCATGTGACTCGCAGACTGTCATCGTCGAACCCGAAACCATCAGGATGGCTGCAGAGCGGGGCGAGGGTGACGGTGAAGTCGTCGACGAGGGTGGCGCTGCCGTATTCGCTGATGCCTTCCATGATGATGTACACCGTGCCGCTCAGCGGAATGATGCCGTTGAACTCATACCAGTCCGTGGCGGTCACCACAGGCTCTATGCCCTGGTAGCGGTGTGCATGGAAGAGAACGGTGCCGCCAACGGTATCGGGTGTGCTGTTGGCCCACACTTTGACGCCCTCGTTGGGCTTGGACGAGCCCGAGCCGTCACGCTTTACCCACAGGTTGACCTGGTAGCGGTCGGCCGCGGCTATGTCGAACTTCGGTGATACCAGATAAGTGATGGTAGTGGCGTGCATGTCTGGTAGCCTCATCATGCGGCTTCCGCTGTGTCCCGTGCCGCTGTACGAGCCCCACAGCTGAGTGTCAGGCCCGCTGACGTGGCTCGTGCTCCAGCAGGTGGGAATGGTCCCGCTGGTGGTAAGGCTCTCGAAGTCTTCGACGTAAGTGCTGGTGCCGTCAAGCACGATTGCCTCGCACGGCATGGTGAAGCTCACCGGCCCGCGCCAGTCCAGGGTGTCGCCCTCGCCGCAGATGCTGCGTACATAGACGTCGTGGGTGGTGGCGGGAAGCCATTCGGCATTGCTGTAGCTGTTGGTGTTGACCACCTCGTAGTAGTCACCCTCGCGCACCTGCCATTGTGCGGCGGTGCCGGCCTCCCACTCCACCTCCAGCTCCTCGGCGTTCCATGTCATGGCGGTGGGATGCGAGCAGCTGGGCATGGCCTGCACCGAAACCTCGTCAATCCAGATGTCGCTCATGCCCTGGTCCACACCCTGAATTACAACATACTGGTCGCCGGCATCGGGTATGATGCCTTCAAAGTAGTACCATCCGGCTTCCGATGCCGTCGGCTCTACGGCTATATGCTGCGGTGCGAAGAAGAGCAGTGTGGCGCCGACAGTGTCGGGGGTGCTGCTCACAAAGACCCGCACACCTGCCTCTGTGCGCACCGCGCTGTTGGTGATGCGTTTCAGCCACAGACCTACCGTATATGCCCCCGCCTCCGGTATGCTGAGCCGCGGGGTGACCAGGTTGGCTTTGTTGATGTTTCCGCTGTATGAGTAGGTGTACGCCATCTTGGCTCCATACATGTCGTCGTGGCCTTGGTAGCTCTTGCTCCACCGCGTCACGCCGCTACCCTCCACATGCACGTTGGCGGCCCAGCAGGCTGTGGGCTTGTCGTCCTGCCAAGTGTCGAGGAAGGTCTCCGTGAAGGGATGCGCCCCGTCCACTGCCACCGTCTGGCACGCGTCCTCCTGTGGCTCGGCGCTGCCGCCGTCAATCGTGACAAAGATGGTGGGCAGGTAGGCCGCCACCGCCCCCTCGCTGTTGTATGACGAGGTATAGCTCGAATTGGCGGCATACCGGCTGGCATCGTTCAACACCACCGCCTGGAATGTCCAACTGTTCTGCGCACTGGTGGTGCCGGCCTGGTGGTCGAAGTATACCAGCAGGTTGCCGCCCGTATACTCGAAGGGAGTGTCGAAGCTGAAGGTCATGTTCTGGCTCGCGACGTCGAATGTCGGCGTGCCGCTGAAGACCTGCGTCGTCGTTGTCTGGTCCTTGCCGTTGGCAAGGTTGGCGTTCGTCGTCACCGCTATGCTTATGGTCCACTGCCCCGGGTTGGGGGTGAAGGTCGAAACCGATGTGTGGTAGGTGAATGCGGTGAGTGTTTGCCCCTGCAGTTCCGTCAGGTAAGAGGCCGGGTAGATGCTCTGTGTCCACTGCGCGTAGGGCGCGTTGTAGGGCCGGAATGGCACGGAACTGGAGTTCGCGGTGCCCTCGGCCACCGTCACGGTGGCCTGGGCGTTTAGCATGGCCGGCGCCGCAATGAGCAGCGCAACGGCGAGTCGGGTTAGTTTTTTTAACATTGTTGCAGTTGTTGTTATGTATTAATTTGTATGTTGTGTAATAAAGTCGTCCATTCAGCCCGCCCCTTGCGGAGCGCGGGCGGGGGCCGCAATCCGGTCCTGGAACACTTTCGCTCAACATAAAAATCAACAGATAACAACACCACGTGAAACACGTGATGCGAGGTCGGCAACCACCTTTGACGCGAAAGCATTGCCAAAAGACTGAATCTCGGCTCTTCTCCTCCAAGATTGCAGTACACCGGGCAGGTCTCCTGGCTTCCACCTCCGGCGCGGTGCCTTCTCGGGTCCTCTGGCGGTCCCCAATGGCGTTCTTTGCCGTCCGGGCGTTATATATGGTGGTTTACAGTTGCGCGACAGCTCACGATTTGCACGTGATTCCCTCTTGGCTCCCCGTTTTGGGTAGGGGAGACCTCAGTGTGTCTTCCTTTCAAAGTACTCGTTCTCTGCCCTCTGCACGATTTTGCTCCGTGCCCGAGGCGCTGCAAATATACGAAATTATTCGTGCCCGGCGAAAAAAATCAAGAATCCGTCAAAGCCCCGCCAGCCTGCCCCCCCCCCCCCCCCCCCCCCCCCCCCCCCCCCCCACCCCCGCCCCCCCCCCCCCCCCCCCCCCCCCCCCCCCCCCCCCCCCCCCCCCCC
>CAMVAA010000031.1 GCA_947165345.1 uncultured Bacteroidales bacterium | reverse complement strand
CACGACCTCCAGATCCACAATCTGGCGCTCTAACCAGCTGAACTACGCCCACCATACTCTCGGTTTCATTGTGCTGAAATCGGCTGCAAAAGTACGAACATTTTCCGAACTGGCCAAATATTTTTTCACATTTTGTCCTATCACACTAATTGTCAGCACACAGTACTCCCATCACATCGCCAGACATCACCGTCCGCCCATCGGGCCGCACAGCCCTCCACACAATAAACGGACACCCCTCCGCGTTACACCATAAAAAACAAACAGCATAAAACATAAACACATGAAACAGAAACCCCACATCCTCCTATTGCTTGCAACCCTCGTGGCCGTCGCCATGACCTCATGCAACAAAGACACTGCCACATCCGACGCCGTCGACCCCGACGCCGCCAAGTTCGTCGTCCTCTCCGAGGCCATCCCCGACGCCATCCTCGAAATCCGCTACTACGGCACCTACAACTTCGTCGGCGCCCGCATCGATGGCTACCTCCAGCCCACAGCTCTGATGGTCCGCGAAGCCGCCGACAGCCTGCGCGCCGTCAGCGACGACCTCGTGGCACAAGGCTACCGCCTCAAAATCTACGACGCCTACCGTCCCCAGCGCGCCGTCGACCACTTCGTCCGCTGGGCCTCCAACATCGACGACACCGCCATGAAGCGCTACTTCTACCCCGATGTCGACAAAAGCCGTCTCTTCGAACTGGAGTATATCATGGAGCGCAGCGGCCACACCCGCGGCTCCACCGTCGACCTCACCATCTTCGACATGCGCACCGAGAAGGAAGTGGACATGGGCGGCACCTTCGACTGGTTCGGCAGCGAGAGCCACCCCGACTGCGGCGGCGACCCCGAGACCGGCACCTACCGCCCCAACGACACCATCACCGCCGAGCAGTTTGCCAACCGCATGATCCTCCGCCGCGCCATGATGCGCCACGGCTTCAAACCCCTCGACACCGAGTGGTGGCACTTCACACTCCGCAACGAACCCTACCCCGACACCTACTTCAACCTGCCCGTCAAAACACTCTGACGCCATGAACCAGTACATGCAACTGGCCATCGACGAAGCCCGCTACGGCATCGGCATCGGCGATGGCGGACCCTTCGGATGCGTCATCGTCAAAGACGGCGTCGTGGTCGGCCGCGGACACAACCGCGTCCTCGGCCACCACGACCCCACGGCCCACGGCGAGATGGAAGCCATCCGCGACGCATGCGCCCGCCTCGGCACTCACGACCTCTCCGGCTGCGACGTCTACACCACCGGCGAACCTTGCCACATGTGCCTCTGCGCTTGCCTCTGGGCCAACGTGCGGCGCGTCTACTACGGATGCACCATCCGCGACAACGCCATCATCGGCTTCCGCGACGAACACTTCAACGAAATCTTCGAAGGCCGCAAAGAACTGGGCGACTTCCTCACCCCCCTGGACCGCGACGCATGCCTCGCCCTCTTCGACGAATACCTCCACCTCCCCCACACCAACTATTGACCACCCCTTACACCACATCAGAATCCATCACGACTCAACCCCGCCCTCACCCCTACGGACGAGGCACCCGCCCGGTAGTCGACCCGACTTTTTTCAGACAAGAGTGAAAAATATTTTTCCCAGTCCGAAAATTCTTCTTACCTTTGCAGCCGTAATCGCCCCCCACAGTGGGGCGCCAAGACCATCTAAACAGCACTAAACCACTACATTCACTTCCCTCGGGGCATCGCCCCCCCCTCGGCGACAGGCAAGCCGACATGCACTGACGACATGCACAGGTATGACCTGCTTTGCACATAACACGCTGACTTTCACCCTCCCCTCGACAGGTAGGGGACAGGTTTTTGTCTGTGAAAAGAATTCACGGCCTCGGACGATGCACACAGCACCGGTCCGGGGCTTTTTGTCCGCAAACCTTTTTAATTCAATTTATTTATTAACCCTTAAACATTATTCATCATGAAAAAGGTATTTTCAATTCTGATGGTCGCCTTCGCGATGACGGCGATGGTCGCCTGCGAACCAGAGAACAGTGGCACAGACACCCCTGGTGACAACAACACGGCGAACGGCTACAGCGCCGAGATGTTTGTCGGCTCTTGGCAAGTGGAGCGCATGACCGTGGATGGTCAGGACAGAACCCCGCAGAACATGCTCTTCATCATGAATGAAGACGGTACAGGACTGGCCAACGACAACGGCAGGACCGAAAACAACGGCTTCACCTGGAGTGTGGACGGCGACCGGCTGACCATCACGCCAAGCAGCGGAGACCACTTCGTCTACACCGTCACCAGCCTGACCGACAACGAATGTACCTTCAGCGGCAACAACGTGCCGATGACCGACATTCCGGGGAACGTGGAGGTTCATCTTGTCCGAGCAAGTTAGACGCCGGACGAGACCTCTACGCGGAGCGAGGCCCGCGACGTTCCGTCGCGGGCCTCTTCGTTGTGAATGCTTTCACAGCCATTGTCATTGCCCCGGACTTGGAATTCGAGACCAAGATAGTTCTCACCATAACACAATAACACCAGTTCTTATACGTTTATATTCAAACAGCATGAGAACTATAATCAACCAAATGAACAAGACAACAAATCAAGTGGAGACCACCGAGCTCTTCCGCACCGCGCAGAGCTGGGACGGCGTGGAGCTACCCAACTACCTGAAGGGGCGCCCCGAGCTGGTAGCCTTGAAGTATGTGTTCCCCACCGGCTGCAAGCTGGGGTGGCACCACCACGAGGTGATGAACTTCGGCGTGCTCACGCAGGGCGAGCTGACCATCGTGGCACATGACGGCACCGAGAAGACCATCCACGAGGGTGAGGCGGTGGTCGAGATGGTCGGCACCATCCACCACGGCGAGAACCGCGGCCCACGCCCCGCCATCCTCTACATGTTCTACCTCTCCCAACCCGGCCTCCCCCTCGCCGTCCAGCACCCGGACGAGGCCCCCGCCCGGTAGCCGGCCCGCACCCATTCGGACAGGTGAGAGAAAAATCTTTTGGCCAGTCCGAATAATCTTCTTACCTTTGCAGTCGTAAACGAGATCCAAAGAGGGATCACAAAACCACCTAAACAGCACTAAACCACTACCTTTACTTCCATCAGGGCATCGCCCCCCGGCGACGACCGGCGAACCGACAGGCACTGACGACAAGCATATAGGTATGACCTGCTTTGCACACAGCACGCTGACTTCTACCCCCCCACAAGACATTAGGGCTGGGAGGACATACTTTTTCATGCGGGACCCACACGGCCTCGGACGATGCCCACGGCATCCGTCCGGGGCTTTTTGTTTGCAAACCCATTTTAATTCAATTCAATTATTAATTCCTATAACTTTATCATTATGAAGAAAGTATTTTCAATCCTGATGGTCGCCTTCGCGTTGACGGCGATGGTGGCCTGCGGCGACAAAACCGAAGGCACCGGCAACGGTGGCGGTAACAACAATGGCGGCGGCACCCCCGACCCCGGCACCGAGCAGACCGACGCTCTTGCCGAGACAGAGTGGAGCTACTTCGAAGGCGACGAGCTGATGCTCGACCCCTACAGATACGTGGATGTGATATTCGGAAAGCACCACAGCATTGTCTATGGCGACAACAACCACCTGAGCGAGCCGGCTGTGCGCGTTTCCGCCTACGGCACCTACACCTACGACGAGGCCACTGGCACGGGTACCTCCACCCTGAAAGACCAGGACGACGATCACACGTTGGGGACAGCCACCTTCACCGTCAATGGCGAGGAAATGGAGTTCTCCTTCAACGGCGAGACTTTCAGTATGAGAAAAGTGGAATATTGATAACTTAAACACCTAACGTTATGAAGAAGATATTTTCAATCCTGATGGTCGCCCTCGCGCTGACGGCGATGGTGGCCTGCGAAGACGATCCTACAAATCCTGCTACGCCCGGTGGCGACACCCCCGGTGGCGAGAATCCGGGCGGCGGCACCACCGCAGAAACGGACACCACCCTGATGAACTACACCCTGATGCGCTCGCTGGTCGACATCGACTGGGACGAGGCCTGCAGCCGCGTCATGGCGATGGGGTTCACCAGATTCGAAGATGACGAGGAAGACAATGTACGCGCCTTCATGAAGGGGTCGCCGATGGGCGACTACTACGCCTGCTACCTGCGCTGCGACAATCCCGACGGGAGCAACCTCGTGGGCAGCGTGGTGATGCACGAGCACCACATGGGCTCCTCCAGCCAGGCCGTATGCGTGGAGAACCTGATCCGCTTTGCCAACGACGAGCGGCGCGTGCTCTCCGATATGGAAGTCAACGCCGGGGATTGCGGCGGCATCATCACGTGGAACGAACTTACGGGCACCGGCGACCAAAGCTACTATCCCGGCCACGCGGCCTTCGATGACTTCGCCACCGCGCTGCGAGCACTGGAGGTACACACCAGCGTCAACGCCAACTGGGCCGACAACTACACCCACAACGGATCGATGTACGTGGCCACCGGCTCCGCCGTCTGCACCAGCAACGCCTACGTCTCTATTGTGGAGAACATCATCACCCTGGAGAAAGAAGACAACCTCGATTAGCACACTCCTTAAAAGCATACAATCATGAAGAAACTGTTTTTCGCTGCGGCGCTGCTGCTGCTCGGAATGGCAGCCGGCGCGCAGGAGACCAACTACTCCAAGAGCGATTTCGTACCCGGCGACGAGATTATCTTCGACGACCCCGTGGAGAAGGAGAAGCCGGGCGAGTTCCCCTCGCACTGGGACATCCTCAGCGGCGAGGAGTGCGAAATCGTCAACCACAAAGGGACGCAGGCCATCAAGCTCTCTGGATGGTACACCGAGATAGTCCCGCTGATGAAACAAGCCGATTACCTGCCCGAGGAATTCACCATAGAGTTCGACGTATGGTCCAACGCCACCTTGGGCGGCAGCAACAACGACTGGGTTCGACTGTCGCTATACTCGGAAGAACATTCCGATGGTGTCGTCAATGTAGACATGAACCCCGCTTTCAACAATACCCCCGAGGAGGGTGACCACGCCAGTCTCGTTTACAACTTCGTGTCTCCCTCAGGCGACAACCGCGAGGGCAGTGCCAAAGGAGAACTCCTCGACCCGCTCATCAAAGCCGACTCTTGGCTCCACGTATCCGTATCGTTCAACAAGCGTGCCTTCAAATACTATGTCAACGGCACCCGCATGGTGAACCTCCCCAACGTGATGCGACCCACCCGTATGAAGCTGGTATCCATCTCTAACTGCGACGAGAAAGACCGCTTCTTCATCAAAAACGTGCGCATCGCCCAGGGCGCCGTGCCGCTCTACGACCGCCTGACCACCGACGGCAAGATTGTGACCTATGCCATCACCTTCGAGACCGGCAAGGCCGACCTCAAGCCGGAATCCGAAGTCGAGATCAACCGCGTGGCCAAACTGATGAAGGAACACGCCGACCTGCAGTTCGAGGTGCAGGGCCACTGCGACAACACGGGCTCCGACGCCGTCAACGACCCGCTGAGCCAGCGGCGTGCCGACGCCATCGTGGCGGCCCTCGTGAAACAGGGCATCGACCCCTCGCGCCTCACCGCCGTGGGCAAAGGCTCCCACTCCCCCATCGCCCCCAACACCACCGACGAAGGCCGCGCCAAGAACCGCCGCGTCGAATTCGTCAAGAAGTAACCGCCCCACGGCGAGAACCGGGGTGCGAAGCCCGCCATCCTCTACATGTTCTACCTCTCGCAGAAGGATATGCCCCTGTCGATACAACACCCCGAGATTTCTTAACCAAACAACAAGAACACATGAACAGGAATATTATTATTTTGCTACTCATCATGCTGTTGGTTGGTTGTGGCCGCCAGCCACAGACGCTTGACGACGTTAAATCGGAGTTTATCACCGTCGACGAGGGGGTCAAGATACATTATAAGATATGGAACAAAACCGCCAACACGGAGGTTAAGACTCTTTGCTTTATCCATGGGTTCGGGTGCGACATGAACACTTGGGAGAAGCAGTTCGAGGCTTTCCGCGACGAAGATGTGCAGCTCCTGTTCATCGACCTGCCCGGCTACGGAAAGAGCGACAAACCGGTGACAGACTACACCTTCGACTTCTTCGCCCAAGCCATCGATGGTGTGCTGAATGCCAACGGGATCAAAGATGTGGTCTTTGTCGGCCACAGCCTCGGAACCCCCGTGTGCCGCCACACGCTGATGACCACCCCCCACGAAGGTGCCTTGGTGGATGTCGACGGGGTCTATTGCTTCTACGATGGTTCGGAAACACCGGAGTATGTGGAGGCTGTCGAGCAGTTTGGGCACTCCTTCGATGGTCCCGACTGCCGTGAGGTTATCACGGGATTCGTCTCGTCATTGGCTGGGAAGGATACACCACAATGGGTGACGGACTATGCGATGTCGGTGATGCCCGAAACGCCTCAATATGTAGCTTCCAGCACCATGCAGCATCTTGTGGAAAGGAAATGGTGGCCAAACAGTAGGCTCTCTCTTCCCGTAATGGTCATCTGTACGCAGAACAGCGGACTGGAACCCGACAACGAGCAGAAGATGCGGGCTCTCTACCCACAGCTCGACTATACCGAACTGACCACCTGCGGCCATTTCATCCACATGGAGCAGGCGGAGATGTTCAACGAGAAGTTGAAAAAGTTCATCACAATAAATGAGAAAGAGATGCCGATAACAGTAAACATAAAGTATACCGGCGTTGACGGCAACGCATTGAAGTTCGCCGAGGAGATGACCGCCAGCGGCACTGTCGCTGCCATCCGCGCCGAGGAGGGCAACCTGCACTACGAGTATTACCAGTCGCTCGACGACCCCGAGACCCTCCTGCTCATCGACAGCTGGGCCAGCCAGGAAGCCATCGACCGCCACCACGCCACCCCTATGATGGCCACCATCGCCGCCCTCCGCGAGAAGTACGACCTCCACATGACCGTCGAGCGTTACACCCCCGCCGCCCAGCCTAATACTGACACGCGGTTTGTCCGGAAATAATTGTCAAGGCAGCGTTAACGCCTTGTGCTTTGGGTTTTCACGAACTCCACGACCCCACTCCGGCCGTCGGAATGCGTTGCACGCAGGAAATAGATGCCTACAGTCAGCATCAATATAGCCAACAGCACCTTCTTCATATACACATACATTTGATTGTCAAAGTCACCAGTACACTCTCCCATCATTATCCAAGTGCAAAGGTAATCACTGACAAAACATTTTTGTTGCAAGACCCATACGACTATAAGCATACGAACCACCAAATCGAAAAAAGAGGATGTCCGTTTGGGCATCCTCTTTTTTTTGTTATAGTTTGGCAGGCTTATCTGCGGCGGCCACCACCGTTGCCACCGCTGCGGCGCTCGCCACCATTGCCACCTTCGCGGCGGGGACCACGGTCGCCGTCCTTGCGGTCGCCACCGCGTCCGCCTTCGCGGCGCGGGCCACGGGCGGGCTTCTCCTCCACATAGCCTTCGGGCTTGGGCAGCAGGGCCTTGCGGCTGAGCTTGATCTTGCCGTTCTTCTCGTCGAAGGCGATGACCTTCACCTGGAACTCGTCGCCCACGTGGATGACACCTTCCAGCGTCTCGGGGTGACCCCACTCGTACTCGCTGATGTGCATCAGGCCTTCCTTGCCGGGCAGGAACTCCATGAAGGCGCCGAACTCGACGATGCTGACGACCTTGGCGTCGAACACATCGCCCACCTCGGGCACCGTGCAGATGTCCTTGATCCACTTGAGGGCGGCGGCGATGTCGTCCTTGTTCTGCGAAGCGACGTCGACAATGCCGAACTCGCCTTCCTCTTCGATATTGATGATGGTGTTGGTCTCGGCCTGAATCTTCTGGATGACCTCGCCACCCTTGCCGATGACGGCACCGATGAAGTCCTTCGGGATCTTGATCTGCTCGATGCGGGGCACGAAGTCCTTGTAGTCCTCGCGGGGCTGCGGGATGGTCTCGGCAATCTTGTCGAGGATGTAGAGACGACCCTGGCGGGCCTGCTCGAGGGCCTTGGCCAGCACGTCGTAGCTCAGGCCGTCGACCTTGATATCCATCTGGCAGGCGGTGATACCGTCGCGGGTACCGCAGACCTTGAAGTCCATGTCGCCGAGGTGGTCCTCGTCGCCGAGGATGTCGCTCAGCACGGCCCACTTGTCACCCTTCGAAATCAGACCCATGGCGATACCGGCCACGGGCTTGCGCAGCTTGACGCCGGCATCCATCAGCGCCATGCAGCCGGCGCAGACAGTGGCCATCGAGCTGGAACCGTTGCTCTCGAGGATGTCGGAGACCACGCGGATGGTGTAGGGGCATTCCTCCTCGGTGGGCAGAACCTCCTTGAGGGCGCGCCAGGCCAGGTGGCCGTGGCCCACCTCGCGGCGGCTGGTGCTGCCACTGCGTTTCACCTCGCCGGTGGCGAAGCCGGGGAAGTTGTAGTGCAGCAGGAAGCGGCGGGTGCCTTCGATGACGGCACCGTCAATCTTCTGCTCGTCGAGCTTGGTGCCCAGCGTGCAGGTGCTGAGGGACTGCGTCTCGCCGCGGGTGAAGATGGCGCTACCATGGGCCGAAGGCAGGTAGTCGGTCTCGCACCAGATGGGGCGGATCTCGTCGAGCTGGCGGCCGTCGAGACGGGTGCGCTCGTTGAGCACCATGTCGCGCATGGCCTCGCGCTCGGTGTCGTGGTAGTAGCGGTCGATCATGAACTTCACCTCGTCGGTGAGGGTCTCTTCGGTATAGTTGGCATCGATGAACTCCTGCTTGATGGCGGCGAAGCCGTCCTCGCGCTGGTGCTTGTTGGCGATGCCCTGCTTGCTGAAGTCGTAGCACTTCTGATAGACGGCCTGGCGGATGCGCTCGCGCAGCTCCTCGTCGTTCACCTCGTGGCAGTACTCGCGCTTCTCCTGCTTGCCGGTCTCGATGGTGAGCTCGTTCAGCACGCGGCACTGGATCTTGATGGCCTCGTGGGCGGCCTTGAGGGCGTTGAGCATCACGTCTTCGCTGACCTCCTTCATCTCGCCTTCCACCATCATGATGTTGTCCTCGGTGGCGGCCACGATGAGGTCGAGGTCGGCGCGCTCGATGTCCTGCATGGGGGTGTTGATGACGTACTGGCCGTCGAGGTAGCTCACGCGCACCTCGCTGACGGGGCCGTTGAAGGGGATGTCGCTCACGGCGAGGGCCGAAGCAGCGGCCAGGGCGGCCAGCTGGTCGGGCATGGTGTCGTGGTCACCGCTGATGAGGGTGATGCTCACCTGCACCTCGGCGTGGAAGTTGTCGGGGAAGAGGGGACGCAGGGCGCGGTCCACCAGACGGGCGATGAGGATCTCATGCTCCGAGGGACGGGCCTCGCGCTTGAAGAAACCGCCGGGGAAGCGACCCATGGCGGCGTATTTTTCCTGGTAGTCAACGGTGAGAGGCATGAAGTCGACGTTCTCGCCCACCTCGCGCTTGGAACAGACAGTGGCCAGAAGCATCGTGTTGTTCATACGCACCACGGCAGCGCCGTCGGCCTGTTTGGCCAGCTTGCCGGTCTCGATTTCGATCATGCGGCCGTCGCCGAGGTCGAATCGTTTAGTGATAATGTGTTCGTTCATCTTGTTTTTTATTGTTTTCTATTACTTTACCGCAGCCTCGGGGACCGTCCCCAAGGCCCATAAAAGTGTTAATATTCAAATTACTATCTCCTTCGGCAGGCATCTATGGACCGGCTAAAAGAATGTGCAAAGATACAATAAATTCCTGACATACAGAAAAAAGATTTGGCCACATGCGAAATAATGCGTACTTTTGCAGAACAATCGGAACGTCGATTCGCAGGCCGACAGCACGCGAACCGAGAACCGCAACTGAATCAGAAAGTACAACATCATGAATGCAGAAATCAGGGAGATAGACCTCTCCGGATGGCAACAGGTGGGCGAAGGGGGCAACGGCAAGACATACGTCAACCCCGACCGGCCCGACGTAATCCTTAAACTGAACAACCGGCGCCTCAGCACCCGCCAAGCGGTCCGGAAAGAGTTCGACGTCTCGCGGGCCGTCCACGCCCTTGGCCTCCCCACACCGGCAATGATGGAGATTGTCCGCGTGGGAAACGCCTACGCCACCATCTCGCAGCTCATCAAACCCAAGCGCTCGCTCGGGCGCATCTGCTGCGACTCACCCGAACGCACCGAGGAGATGGCCCAGCTGCTCTGCGCACGCGGCAAGGAGATGTTCGCCACACCGTGCAACACCGACTTCTTCCCCAGCCGCCGGCAGCAACTGACGACCGCGCTGTCCCAAATAAAATTTGTAAGCAAAGAGAACCGGCGCGCCATCGAGGCCTTTGCCCAGAGCATCCCCGACACCACCACCTGCATCCACGGCGACTTCCAGATGGGCAACCTCATCCTCTCCGGCGAGCAGCACTACTGGATCGACCTCGACCGCTTCGGCTACGGCGACCCCATGTTCGACATCGGACACCTCTACATGCTCTGCAACGTCTACTCCTCCATGAAGTACGTCCAGGGCCTTTTCCACATGACGCGAACTCAATTCCTACGCTTCTGGGACGCCTTCGCCCGGGCCTACACCGGCACCGCCGACCACTCCGACTTCGACCGCCAGGCTGGCCGCTTTGCGTGCATCGACGTCGTGATGCGCTTCTTCTTTTCCAATCCGTCTGCTCCCGAGGCCCTCTTCTTCGCCGCCCACATCCGCCGGCTCGCAAAACGCTTCCTCTGATACAAATACGAAAACACATACCGACATGAAAAGAACACTACTTTTGCTGACCGTTGCGGCGCTGGCTTTGGCGTCGTGCGGAAAGGACGAAACGAAGCCCGAACCCTCAACCAACGCAACCGTGACGCTGAACTGCGTCAGACCGTCCTACCTGAAATCCGGCGACACCGTGGCGCTGATTTCGCCCTCCTACTTCACCCCCATGGAGAACGTGGAACTCACGGCCGACGTTCTGCGGTCGTGGGGCCTGGTTCCCGTCATCGGCCCCAATGTGGGCAAGCTGGTGGACGGGAAATACGCCGGCACCGTGGCCGAGCGCGTAAGCGACATCCTGTGGGCCTTCGACAATCCCGCCATCAAGGCCGTCATCTGCAACCGCGGCGGCTACGGCACAATACAGCTCATCGACCAGATACCACTGTCTCAGCTCTCGGCGTCGCCCAAATGGTTCGTCGGCTTCAGCGACATCAGCACCCTCCACGGCCTCCTGAGCCGGGCCGGCGTGATGAGCATCCACGGCACCATGAGCTCCTTCCTGGCACAAGGCGGCACCGACGCCACCAGCACCCTGATGCGCGACCTGCTAATGGGCCAAGTCCCTCACTACCAGCTGCCGCCACACCCGCAGAACATCGTCGGCACAGCCTCCGGCACCCTCGTGGGTGGCAACCTCTGCACCTTCACCCCCAACCTTGGCAGCCGCGCCGACGCCACCATGGGTAGCGACCTCATCCTCTTCGTCGAGGAAGTGGGCGAATCTATGCACAACATCGACCGCCAAATGCAGATTCTGAAGATGAACGGCGTCCTCGACCGCTGCAAGGGCATCGTCCTGGGCGAATTCTCCGACTGCGGCTCGGAGTTCACCTACGAAAGCGTCGAAGCCATGATACGCCAGCTTGTGGAACCCTACGGCATACCGATGCTCTGCGGCTTCCCTGCCGGCCACGGCGACGTAAACCTGCCCCTCGTGATGGGCGCCCCTGTCTCCATCGACGTCCGCGCCGACGGCGCCACCCTGCAGTTCGACATCGACGGTCAGCCCCGCGAGGTCAACACCGACGACATCGACGCCGACCCAACACCCGTCACCCTCCGCATGCAAAAGGCCGGCAAGCGGCTCTAACGCCACACTCCCCTTGCCCCGCAACGTTTTCCTCGCACCCTCTCTACCCCCTCTCTACCCCTACTCTACCCCCTCTCTACCCACCCGCCGCACATTCCGACATCCTGCAGCCGCGGCTGGTCATCGGCACCCTCGCCGGAGGAAAATCAGTCGCGTATCGGCCTTACTCCTTGACCCTCACTGATAGTGCCATTCCCCGGAGCATAAATGGGAAGCCCTCCAAAGATGGTAGAGAAACTAAGGTGGTGGTAGAAGTCGCTGTTTGCAAGAGTTGAGGAAATATAGAAGCCCGTAACATCTTCCTCTACCACCTGCGTGCCCTGACGGCGGGCTCCCGTCGTTGGAAGGAAGATGGCCCCTGCCCGCTCCATGAGGTCCCACTGGTCAACACTGTATGTGTTCGTCTCCCAGTTACCTATGGCAATACTCAGGTCAATACCCGAGGGGGTCTCCCAGTCGTCAGGCAGTATAATGAGACCATGCTGTCCATTGACGGTCGCATAGGTACGCTTGGCCATGGCATTCTCTCGACCGTACAGCAGATAGTTCCATTCAATGGCGGTGGGCAGCCGCCACATGTGACGCTGGTTGCCACCGTTGACGATGGGGTTGTGCCAGGCCCAGTCGGCTTCGGCATAGGCCCCGCTAAGGTCGCCGCCGGTGAAGTAGTCACTGTTTTGCGTCGACGTCGACCATGGCTGATAAGCGCTGGCTCCGTTGTTCCAACCCGAGGTAGCCCAACCGAAGAGGTCTATCCATCCGTTATAGGAGGGCGAGATATTGCTGTTCCCCTGGCCGATGCGGTCGTACTGATGCTCTGCAAAACGCCATCTGTTGGTGGCTGCGTTATACTGTAGGTTACCCCTCGAGAAGTGGATGGCCTTGGTATCCGATACCGAGAATGTCGAATACGTGGCACCATCACCGTCGAAAGCCGTGTTGTCGGCGGGATTACTGCCACCCGAGGTGTCGGCAGTGCCACCGCCGCTGCTGAAAAAAGCCGTATAGCTGATGTCGCCATTCACGCTTACCTTACGCGGATTGGCCCTGCTACCATCGTCCCACCTGTCGAAACAGTAGCCTGTATTGGCCTTGGCACTGATTGTCGCCTCGGCACCCGCCGCATAGTAGCCCGAACCCGACGTACTGCCGCCGGCCGCGTTGCTAGCAGTCACCGTCAGCAAGTAGCAGTCAATGGGTTGCAGACATGAAACCGTTAGCAGGGCTGCCAGTGCGGAACCTAAAAACAATATGACATACTTCTTCTGCATCGTTGTACAATTTGTTGGTGACTAAAATCTGATGGCCAGCCCTATGGTCGGCACCACTTCGGTCGGGGTAGTGGCCAGCCCGAGCTCAAGGGTTGACGAGCGCCCCGGTTGGGCAGCATAGGCACGGTAGATGTTGAACAGATACACTGCTGCCGCCGCGGTCCAGAGAACATGATTGACGGTGGTCAGCGTTCTGTAGCGCCCCTGGACGGCGTTGTAGTGCTGAACGTCTGCTATGCCGCCCTTTAGCTCGGCAGCCAACGGCGACCCTATCAGATATGCGCCGATGGCACCGCCGGCCAGCACTATTTCGCTCCCCAAGGTAACGATACCCTCGGCGCGCAAACCCTTGCCCATCTGACCCAATCCCGGCAGAATAGCCGATTTGGCGACCGCCGTCCAGTTGTTTTTCCTGACGCGCGCTACACTGTCGGTCGGCGCCGTCTTGCCTGCAGTCAGCCTTGTCATCGCCGCCACATCCGGCACCGTGGCGGCCCTGGCAACCACCTGTGCGTCGACACCGCCCATCGCCACAAGAATGACTACCGTAAGAAGTACTTTTTTCATTTGTCGGTTATATTATGTTTTATACTGGATTGCCACTACCCGCAATCACACCGCATTACCTGCCTTTCCCACCCCCACTCCCAACCTTAAACCCTAAACCTTAAACCTTAAACTCTAAACCTTAAACCCTAAACCTTAAACCGTAAACCTTAAACCCTAACCCCTAAACCCTAACCCCTAAACCTTAAACCCTAAACCGTAAACCGTAAACCTTAAACCTTAAACCTTAAACCCTAAACCGTAAACCTTAAACCTTAAACCCTAAACCTTAAACCTTAAACCCTAAACCTTAACCCCTAAAACATATACCCCATCTTGATGTACAGGTTGCTGATCTTGTGGTTGTCCTGCCTGTCGAAGGCGGTGGCCCAGTCCACGCTGAGCACAAAGTTGTCGTTCATAGCCACCTTGACTCCAAGTCCGCCGCCAAGATGGGGCCGGTAGAGACGGTCGTCCGCACCGGCCTCCTCTGCGGCCGTGGCGGTGTGCGGGTCGCTCACCACACCCTCGTACGGCTGCACCACCATACCCGCGTCCACGAAGGGGTTCAGCCCGAGGTAGAACATGTTCTTGCCAAGCTTGAGACTGAAAATACGGGTGCGCAGCTCCACATTGGCGAAGGCCACGCCCGGCGCCAGTATGCGGTTGCGCATGATGCCGCGCACCGAGTTGGCCCCGCCCAGCCCCTCATACACCACGCGCTGCATATACAGCTGGTTCATGTACGTGTTGAGGTAGAAAGGACTCTCCCCTGCCACGTTGAGCTGCGCCCCCACGCGGTAGGCGAGGATGAGCCGGTCGCTGTAGAGCGACTGATAGTGGCGGAAGTTCAGATTGAGCTTCAGGTCGTTATACCCGCTCGTCGGACCCACGCCGGCATAGTAGGTAACGAAGGCGTCGCTGTGTATGCCCCGCGTCGGGTTCTGCTGCCGGTCGCGGGTGTCGTAGGTGACGCCTGCGTGCACGTAGGGGTGCAATCCGCCCTGCGCCTCGTCGCTCCTTATGTAGCCGCGCTGCACATAGTGGTCGAACAGCGTCACCGTGTTCGGCAGCCACTTCTCCTCGTTCTTGGTGAACGAGTTGAGCCGGTCTATGTCCACCGTCCCCACGTTGAAGTGCAGCAGCCCGACACCAGCGTTCCAGTACAGGTCGCCGCTTATATGCCCTTGCATGTCCGCGCTGAAGCGGAACAGGTCGCGCCGGTATTTGTAGTATGCGCGCGAGATGTACGACGGGTCGTCCTCCTTGGCGTATGACGCGTTGTAGTCGCTCTGGTAGCCGTTGAAGCCATAGAAGTCGCACATCTGGTCTGGCAGGTAGGTGAGGTCCACACTCAGCCGGTGCCCCGGTATGAGGTGCTTCGAGTCGTACGAGGTCCTGAATATGCCGAAGTGCTTGGTCGTGTAGGCCGCCTCGGCATAGAACGAATGCAGATACTCCGGATACGTGCTCCCGTCGCCGAAGTAGTATATGTTGGTCAGCGCGCCATACTGGAATCCGAGGTCGGCGTCGAACGCCACGCTGGGCAGCACGCCGAAGGTCCAGCCCTGGCGCACGTGCCGCGCCTCCTCCTGCGCCGTCGCGCTCACCATGTTTGCCACTTGGTAGTTGAGCATCATGCCGATGCACAACACGCTCTTTAATACTCTGTTTGCCATACGTTCGATGTTTTATTCTTTTGTCTTCCCAGCGGTTGTCGTTTTCCTTCTGCGGAATATGAATCCTGCGAATATCGCCAGCGCCGCCACCATGATGCCCACGGTGATGAGCGTGTTGCCCAGACTCTGCGGCGCAAAGCCCATAAGCAGCAGCACCGGGAAGCCGAAGGCCAGCGCCGGTATGGTCTGCAGCACCAGGTTGTTGGCCGCCGGGGTCTCGAAGCGCGGGTCTATCTCCCTCAACAGTATCATCCCGTTGCTCGCCGTCCCCGTGAGCATGCCGAACATTGAGAAGAATCCCTCGTACTGGTAGTCGGGATAGAGCTTCTTGCAGCAGCGCAGCACATACCAGAAGGTGGCCACCGCACCCAGCGTGCAGACCAGCACCAGTGGCAGCCACAGGCCTCGCAGGTTGCCCATGTCGATGGCGGCGGTCCCTGCCACTATCATCACGTCGAAGCAGGTGCCGGCTATGCGGTCCAGGTAGTGGTTGTTGATGTACTCGCGCTGCATGATGTGGCTCTTGCGCAGCCGGCCTATGAGCCACCGCACCAGCACCCCTATCAGCGTGCCCCACAGGAAGTTGAAGCCCCACACCAGCGGCTTCAGGGTCTTCTCGCCGAACTGGCCGAGGTCCACCTGCTGCACTCCGTACATCAGCAGGAACACCAGCCCGTACACCAGCAACACCAGGCACAGCTGCACCGTCATCTTGTCTATCGACTCCGAATGCGGTATCTCGCCCTTCGACTCGTAGTCCGCCAGCGTATACTCTTCGCTCGCCTGGCCCGTCTTCACCTTCAGCTTGCCCTTCCGGCGCAGTATGTTCATGTATACCACACCCACCAGACTGCCCACTATGAAGCCCATGGCGGCAATGCTCAGGCCGAAGTCCGATCCGTGGAACGTCATGCCCTGGCCCTCGGCCCACCCGCTGAAGGTGACGCCGAAGTTGAGGGCCTGTCCCGGCCCCTGCCCGTAGCCCATCGGCAGCAACAGTCCGCTGGCGTAGAACAGCTCCTTGCCGCCCCACAGGAAGAGCGGCACCGTCACCGCCAGCCCCACAAGGCCCTGCAGTATATACGTACTGGCCGTCACGGCTCCCGTCTCCACCACTTTCATTGTGGTGGTGGCACTCTTGAGCTTCTTGTTTTTCAGCGCCATAGCCACAAAGCCGAGTCCCAGCGCGTGATAGGTGATAATCTCCATCATCTGCTTGTCCACCACCGTCGAGAAGACACTCAGCGGTTTGAGACACAGTATCAGCAGCCCCGCCAGCAAAGCCGACGGAAGCAGACTGCGACGGAATAGCGGCACATTACAACGTACCAGATTGGCTGCCAGCAAGGCCACCACGATGACGAAGAACTGGATGAGCCATGCCCAGGCTGAGGGTGATGCAAACGAGGTCATATAACTACGTGTAATTGTGTTAATGTACTTTGCCGGATAACGCCGTTTAACAAATTTTCGTATATTTGCATTGTGTCATTGGTCGCCGCCACCGCCCGATTGCACTGTCAGTTAGCAACTTAGCTCGATAAAAACATTATCACACACGAAACAATGAAGGCCATACAGGACAACGACCGTTTATACAACCTGCTCAGTCCGCTGGTGCAATACGCCTGCCGCTGCCACTACAGCAGTTTCGTGGTGCGGGGGCTGGAGGACCTGCCCTCCGACGGCGCCTACATCATCGCTCCCTGCCACCAGCAGGCCCTCATGGAGCCTCTGGCAGTCCTCAACTTCGCCCCGGTGGCGCCCGTCTTCCTCGCTCGCGCCGACCTGTTCCGCAAGCCTCTCCTCCGCAAGGCGCTCACCTTCCTGAAAATCATGCCCGTCTACCGCATCCGCGACGGCATCGACTCCCTCGGGCAGAACAAGGAGATCTTCGACCGCTGCTGCGATGTGCTGACAGCCGGACACCCTCTCTGCCTCATGGCCGAAGGGCGCCACAACAACAAGCACCGTCTGCTCCCCCTGCTGAAAGGCATGTTCCGCATCGCCGGCGAGGCACAGGAGCGTCTGGGCGACAAGCCGCTCTACATCGTGCCCACCGGCATTGACTTCGACGACTACGAGCGTCCCTACAGCAACCTCGTGGTCAACATCGGCCACCCCATCGCCGTCCAGCCTTTCATGGACAGCTACCGCACCGACACTCCACACGCACTCAACCACATGCGCGACGCTCTCCACGACGCTCTCCTCCCACTGATGTTCGACATCCGCAGCGAGGAGCACTACGACAGCATCCTCACCATCTGCAACGCCATGAACAGGGACTTCCGCCAACGCCAAGGGCTTAAAAACAACGCCTGGAACAGGTTCCGCATGCGACAGGCCATAGCGCGCAGGCTCGAGAAGGAGACGCAGTCCGCCGACAGCGGCGAGTTCTCCCGCCTGATGGCGCTCGGCAGCGAGCTCTCCGCCCTTTGCCGTCAGCTGCGTCTCGACGCGGCTACGCTGGGCGAGCACCGCAGCGCCCCCACCCTCCTGCTCACTCTGGCCACCCTGGTCGCCGGCCTCCTGGCCGTGGGCCTCTGCCGCCCGCTGCGCCTCGCGGCCCTCTTCTGCCTTCTGTGCTATCCACTGCCGCTCATACCCACCCACCTCATCATGCGCCGCAAGGTCGCCGACCCACAGTTCCGAAGTTCTTTCAACTTCGGCGTCCGCTTCCTCCTCTCTCTCGTCTACGCTTTGGCCATAGG
Source organism: uncultured Bacteroidales bacterium (assembly GCA_947165345.1). Lineage (GTDB taxonomy): Bacteria > Bacteroidota > Bacteroidia > Bacteroidales > P3 > Colimorpha. Next base: position 1,164 of record CAMVAA010000031.1, on the reverse strand, counting down.
CATCGTCGCGGCGGCCACCGGCGGCCTCTGGATGTCCAGCCTGGCCGACCTCGGAACCTGGTGGGGCCTGGTGGCGGTAGCCATTGTGGTTGTCGGCGCCGGCGTCTCAGGACCCTGCATCGCCTTCCTCCTCCGGCTGGCTTCCGACTGCCGCTTCTGGCTCTTGCGCCTAACGAAGCCCGCCGCCATGAAAAACATCGATACAATAATATCGTCAATCTCACGTTCACTGAACAAGTAATATTTATAACCAATGAAGAACATACGTACCCTCTTGATGGCCGCTCTGTGCCTCGTTGCCGTAGGCTGCCGCCAGGCCTCCCCCGAAAAGCAAACCGACATGAAGTACCGCCCCCTCGGCGCCACAGGCCTCGAGGTCAGCGAAATCAGCATTGGCTGTGGCGGCTTCGAAAAGCTCGATAGCGCCGCCTCCCTCGAGCTGATGACCATGGCGCTCGACAGCGGCATGAACTACATCGACATCTACGACGCCAACCCCAAGACGCGCTCCAACATCGGCTACGCCCTCCAGGGCCGCCGCGACGAGATGATTATCCAGGGCCACATCGGCACCATCTTCAAAGACGGCCAGCACACCCGCACCCGCGACCTCGAGGAGGTGAAGGCCGGCTTCGAGGACCTCCTCGCCCGTCTCCACACCGACCACATCGAAGTCGGCATGATCCACATCACCGACAGCCACGAGGAGTGGGAGGAGATTCAGAACTCGCCTTTCCTCGACTATGTCTTCCAGCTCAAGAAAGAAGGCAAAATCAAACACATAGGCCTCAGCAGTCACAACGCCGAGGTGGCCCTGCGCGCCGCCAAGAGCGGCTGGGTCGAGGTCATCATGTTCAGCCTCAACCCCGCCTTCGACCAGCTCCGCGGCGGCGCCATTCCCTGGGACAAAGGGGCCATGGACAACCTGCAGGGCGGCATAGACCCCGTGCGGGTGGAGTTCTACGACTACTGCGCCACCCACCACATCGGCGTCACCGTCATGAAGACCTTCGGCGGCGGCGGCCGTCTGCTTGACGCCAAGGCGTCGCCACTCGGACACGCCTACACCCCCGAGCAGTGCATCGCCTACTGCCTGGCCAAGCCCTGCATCTCCACCTGCATCCTCGGCATCGACAACCTCGACGAGCTGAAGCGCGACCTCCA